>DATHSU010000049.1:0-2607 GCA_035463895.1 Ignavibacteriaceae bacterium
AGAGTTAGAATGGAAACAGGAAGAAGAATATGAAAAGCAGCTTCTAGAAATGACCATAAAAGGCAATAAGGCAGCACAGGTTGAACTTTCTGAAAGAATGATGTCTAAAACTTCTCCTCAGTTAAGGAAATATATTTTAGAAGAAAAATCATTTCAGAATAAAGAAATAGTAGAAAAAACAGAACAATGAAAAAAGTATTTATTGTACTGCTGCTAACAATAATTGCACTTAAAGCACAGAACATTGTGGTTATGAGCACAGTTTCAATGCATCATCACTCGCAAGTGGAATCTATCTGTACAGGATTAAAGTTAATGATTCTGTATCAGCAAAGTAGATGATGCTGGTGAAGTGGTTTTGAACAAATAAACCTAATAAACCTCCGGAGTTCAGCAAACTTCGGAGGTTTTACTTTTCACTTCAATTAAAAACAACATCAATCCCTTATCCAATACTTTTTTATATTTGCAATCAGTAATTCTGAATGTTAATAATTAAACGGAGATGAATTCCTGATGCCATCAGTTCAAAATAATTTTGACCTTCTTTCAATAAATACAATCCGCACTCTTTCAATGGATGCAGTTCAGAAAGCAAACTCCGGTCATCCCGGTATGCCGATGGGCTGTGCACCAATAGCTTATGCACTTTACTCAAAAGTGATGAAACATAATCCTGCAAATCCCGGCTGGTATAACCGCGACAGGTTCATTCTATCAGCAGGACATGGAAGTATGCTTCTTTACTCAGCTCTTCATTTATGCGGCTACAATGTTTCAATGGATGAATTGAAAAATTTCAGACAATGGAACAGCATCACACCGGGTCATCCTGAATTTGGACATACTCCCGGCGTAGAAACAACTACCGGTCCACTCGGACAGGGTTTTGCAAATTCAATCGGTATGGCTATCGCACAAGAATATTTAGCATCACTCTTTAATAAGGATGATATAAAGATACTTGATCATTTTATTTATGGAATATGCAGCGACGGCGATTTGATGGAAGGTGTATCTCACGAAGCGGCGTCTTTAGCAGGTCATTTAAAGCTTGGTAAAATAATTTTCTTTTATGATGACAACGGAATTACTATTGACGGTAAAACAGAACTTGCATTCTCCGATGATACGAAGAAAAGATTTGAAGCATACAACTGGCAGGTCCTCAACATTGATGATGTAAATGATTTAGATCAAATAATGAAAGCGGTAAAATCCGCACAAAGTGAATTATCAAAACCTACTTTGATAATTACTAAAACACATATTGGTTACGGAAGTCCGAACAAACAGGATTCCGCATCCGCACACGGCTCACCTCTTGGTGAAGAGGAGGTTAGACTATCAAAGAAAAATCTCGGTTGGCCAGAAGATAAATTTTTCTTCGTACCGGATGAAGTTTACAGTCATTTTAATGGAGTTAAGAAGTGTGGTGCTGAAGCAGAAGAAATATGGCAGAAAAAATTTGAAGAGTACAAATCAAAATATCCTGAAGATGCAAAACTATTTTTTCAAATGATGAACGGAGAAACCGGCGATGAATGGCTAAAGCATCTTCCGTCATTCACAAACTATGACGAAAAAGTTGCAACCCGTTCCGCTTCAGGAAAAGTATTAAATGCAATTGCAGATTTCCTTCCCGGACTTATCGGCGGATCTGCAGATCTTGCACCTTCTAATGATACTTATCTCAAAAAGTTCAAAGCTTTTTCATCTTCGGATCACTCTGGCAGAAATTTTCATTTTGGCATTCGTGAACATGCAATGGGCAGTATTCTGAATGGAATGGCTATGTACGGCGGAGTTATTCCTTACGGTGGAACATTCTTAATATTTTCAGATTATTTAAGACCAACTATTCGTCTTGCAGCTTTATCCAAAGTAAAATCTATTTTTGTTTTCACTCACGACAGCATTGGACTTGGTGAAGACGGACCAACACATCAACCAATTGAACAATTAGCTTCATTAAGAGCAATTCCAAATACCCTTGTTCTTCGTCCAGCAGATGCAAACGAAACGGTTGAAGCATGGAAAACGGCGTTAGATCATAAAGGCGGACCAGTATGTTTAGTTCTTACAAGACAAAAGCTCCCGGTTATTAACAGAGAAAAATATTCTTCTGCAGAAGGTTTTCAAAATGGCGCATACGTAATTAAAGATGACTCCAACCCACAATTGATTTTAATTGCTTCCGGTTCAGAAGTTGAACTTGCAATAAAATCTGCAGAAAAACTTGAAGAAGAAAAAATAGCGGTCCGTGTTGTGAGTTTTCCAAGCTGGGAATTATTCGAGGCCCAGACAGATGAGTATAAAGAATCTATTTTACTGAAAGCTGTTAAAGCAAGGGTGGTTATTGAAGCTGGAGTTAAGCAGGGATGGGAAAAATATGCCGGTAATGATGGCGAAATTGTCAGCGTGGAAAAATTCGGGGCTTCCGCACCGGATAATATTCTGTTTGAGCAGCACGGATTTACTGTTGAAAATGTAATAAATACATCATTACGTGTTCTGAACAAATTAAAATGAGCAAACTTCGTAAGAATTTTTCTGATAAAGAATGGCAGGACTGTTGCGGTAAAATGTGCGATGATTGCAAAATTG
>DATHSU010000050.1:0-9707 GCA_035463895.1 Ignavibacteriaceae bacterium
TGCTTCCGTGAACGCAGACCAGAATGGGGTGATGATAACATTAAACACCATTGGAGCAAGATAAAAATATTTATATGCAACATTGTAAACCGTTACCTGTGCGGGTCCGAACAATTGAGTGATAATAATATTCCCGGTTGTGAATATTATTAAGCCACCTATCTGAATTATAAAAAACTGCATACCCAGCTTAATCAGAGCGGAGGAATATTTCAGATCAACAAATTTAAAGCTTGGGGCAATTGCCCTGAACATTTTAGAAAACAGGGCTATACTGAAAATAAGAAATACAAGCACAGGTACAAATCCTGAGAGTAAACCATAAGCAAAAAGCGATCTTTCATAAACCTGGGATAACACAATAATCGACAAAAGAGTTAATCCGTTTATACTTAAGCTAATTGCCCCGTTTACAGCGGGACGCTGGTCCGCATTTAATATGCTGGAAAGAAGACGTAATAAAAAGTGTAAACAGAAAAGAATAAAAACAAACAAAACAAGCTTGTTAAGGGAATAAAAATATTCTTCAGGTGCTCTAAGAAGAACAGTCCAATTAATAAATGGATGAGCTATGAGATAAACTATAATAATAAAAAGCAGTCCGGCTGAAAATACCGCATAAGCTGTACTGACGTAACTTCTTGCAAGTTTATTGTCTTTAAGAGCAAAAGCCTCTGCCAGTTTATTGCGCAAACCGTTTCCAAGCCCCAGATCCATATTTACCAGCCACATCAAAATTGAATGTAAAGTCAGCCATATTCCGTATTCGACTTCACCCAAATAAGCAAGACTAACAGGGACAAGCGCCATAATAGCAATAAGATTAAAAAAGTTGACAATAAAAAGAAGAATTATATTTTTCTTTGCCTTATCCGAGCGGTTTGAATTCTTAAAGTTTATTAGTTCTTTTGGGGAGTATTTTAAATAAGGTAATTTCAAATTATTGTTTATAATTTCTTTTTAGCTGTTTTAAGAAAACCATATTTTAGTTTTGTGTAAATATAAATATTGATTGCATTACTTTATATTCCATTATCTGTTTTAGATTGCAGAACATTTCCGAATGAACTATATAATTGTTACAAATACTTATAAACGGCCAGCCGATCTTGTTATAAGAAGCCTTCGTGCCTCAATCAGCCAAAGAATTAAACCGTATAAGGTTTTTTTAATTGATCAGAATGAGTCGAAACTGGTCTTGCCGGTTGATATTTCTTCCAATGAAAAATTTGTCCGTGTTAAAACAGATAAAACGTCTGTATCCGCAGCACGAAATTCATTAACTGTTCCGGAAAATGTCGGGTGGATATTTTTCTGTGATGATGATGGTTATCCCTGTGAAGATTACTCCGAAAAGCTTGAAAAGATAATTAGTGAAAATCCATCTCTCGAAATACTTGCCGGAAGCATAATACGCGAAGACAATAATGAATACTATACTCTCCGCCATAAAAAGGGCGGAAGTATGAAATATTTCAGGTATTCTAAAAATCTTATGGGCTCTAATTTTGTGATCAAAGCAGATACGTTTGATAAGCTGGGAAGGTTTGATGAAAATTTTGGAGTCGGCTCCTACTGGCGAAGCAGTGAAGAAACCGATTTCTGCTGGAAAGCTTATTTTGCCGGAATTAAAATGGAATACTTTCCCGAATTAAAAGTATTTCACATTCCCCCCTTCAATCTCTCTGTTAAAAAAGGATTTGCAAAAGCTTTTAATTATGGAATCGGCAAAGGTGCACTTGTCTATAAATGGCTTATCAAAAAAAGAAAATTAAAAGTATCATTTGAACTGATCGAAATGTTTATAGTCCCGGTAATTCAATCTGTACGAGCTGTGTTCATTTTAAAACCGCAGTTAATACTTACAAACATTGCTGCCGCCGCAGGAAGGGTTTACGGATTTATCAAAGCTTTTTTTGTTATGAAATGATCAGTTTTTATGTTTTAGCTTTTTCAGTTTCAGAAGAAGTTTGTTCAAGCCCGCTGCACTCATAAATTTTCTCATAATAAAAAGCATATATCTTACAGTGAATCCTAAAAAGTTTTCAAAATTCAAGTATTCATTCTGCTTAAGAACCATAAAACACTCTTTTAATGCTGCGGATTCCTGCTTAACAGATTTGCCGGTGCCGTCCATCTTAACCGGAAAAACTTCATTGAAGTAAAAGCCCCTTAGACCAGCTTTTTTTAGTCTTACAATAAAGTCGTAATCCATTGCAATTTTAAGATCGGTTCCGAACAATCCGATCTTATCAAAAACTTCTCTTCGAACAATCATAGTGGGATGAAGATACGGCATTCCTCTTCCAACATTTTTCATCGGAGGGCGCACATATAGTTTTTCACCGGATTCATCAATCAGCACAATATTTGAATGAACAAATGAGAAGCCCGGATTGATATCTAAAAACTCCCTGGCTTTTTTAAGATAAGTTTTATCAATCAGTTCATCACCGCTGTTAAGAAACATTAAATGTTTGCCCGATGAGTTTTTTATGCCTTTGTTAAATGCATCTGCTATGCCCCGGTCCTTTTCATTAATTACAACACCATTATAGGATTTGAGAAACTCCCCTGTACGCTCGCAGCTTCCGCCGTTAATTATCACAGACTCGATAAAAGAACCTTTTTGTAATGAGTTAATGGTTCTTACAAGCTCTTCGGAGTTATTATATGTAATGGTTATTACTGAGATCATCGGGGTCTTATATCGTACATATTTCTTATTTTAATCAGGTACAAATTAAATATTATTTATCGAAACTTTGAACAATTATAAAACTGCAATTGTCCACGAATGGCTCGTTAACTATGCCGGCTCGGAAAGATGTGTTGAATCTTTCACAAATATCTGGCCTGAAGCGGATATTTTCACGCTTGTTGATTTTCTTAATGAGGAACAAAGAAAAATAATTCTTAAGGGAAAACCTGCAAAAACATCTTTCATTCAGAAATTACCTTTTGCAAGGAAAAGGCACCGGTACTACCTTCCGCTTTTTCCAACAGCAATCGAAAGTTTTGATGTTTCAAAATACGAGATAGTAATTTCCAGTTCACACGCAGTTGCAAAAGGAGTAAAAACAAATAAAAACCAGCTTCACATCAGTTACTGTTATTCCCCGATGAGATATGCCTGGGAAAGCGCCGATGAATATTTAAAGGGATTTAAGGGTTCTGTTGCCAAACTGTTCATTAATTATCTAAGAAAGTGGGATCTCAGATCAGCAGAAAATCCTGATTACATAATTGCTATTTCCAATTATATTAAAGAAAGAATTAAGCGGATTTATAACATTGATGTTCCGGTAATTTATCCGCCTGTTGATACACATCTTTTTGAGATTGGCAGTAAAGAAGATTTTTATCTGATTGCATCACGAATGGTTCCCTACAAGAAAATGGATCTCGCAGTAAGAGCATTTAATAAAATGCCGGATAAAAAACTTATTGTAATTGGTGATGGACCCGAAATGAATAAGATAAAAAGTATTGCAGGCACAAATATTACTTTGCGTGGCTATCAGCCGTTTAATGTTCTTAAAGAACATTTAATGAAAGCAAAAGCATTTATATTTACGGCGGAAGAAGATTTTGGAATTATTGTGGTGGAAGCTATGGCTTGCGGTACACCGGTTATAGCTTTTCAAGAGGGCGGTGCGTCTGAAACGGTAGTTCATAATAAAACGGGAATTTTATTTGAACATCAGAATGAAGGTTCTCTAATCGAAGCCGTAAATCAATTTGAATCAGCAGCGAATAATTTTGACTGCAATTCGATACGTAAACATTCGGAAAAGTTCAGCAGGGCAGTTTTTGAAAAAAACATTACCGAATTTGTAAATCAAAAAGCAAAAGAATTTTTTAACAGGAAATGATAGTAAATAAAAAAACGATCCATACGCTGCGGTTAATAAGTGATTTACTTCTACTGAATCTTGCTTTCTTTGTTGCAGCCGTAATTGCACAATCACTTGATATACTTCTGGAAAGAACAATAATGTTTTTTCTTCTATTGCTGTCAAATATTTTGTGGTTCTTTTATGCGAGCATGTCCGGATTTTACAGCGATTTCTTTTCAAGACCTTTTGCATACCAGTTTACTAACATTTTGAAAAGTGCGGTTGTTCAGGCGCTGCTTTCCGTAACTTTTATTTTTCTTGTTAAAGAAGATCTATTCACAAGAAACTTTATAGTTCTCTTTACCTTATTCATTATTCTGCTTATCAGTGTTAGAACAATTGTATTTAGGAAAACCCTTAAAACCCTTCGTAAAAAGGGTAAAAATGTAAGAAACCTTTTGATACTCGGTTACAATGAAGCTGCTGAGAACTTTAAACAAATGATAGAAAAAAATCCCGATCTTGGTTATAAGTTTTATGGTTTTCTAAACGGCAGCAATCAGGAAAACAAAGACAAAATCATTGGTTCAATAGCAGACCTTAATTCAGTTTTGGAAAAGAAAGAAGTAGATGAAGTTGTAATTGCTCTTCAGGAAGGATCTTCATACAGATTAGATGAGCTGATTAGAGTTTGTAACATCAACGCTGTAAAAGTTCATATTATTCCGGATTATTTAAGATTCCTTGGCAATCGTTTTCAGGCAAGCTCAATGGGTAACTTTCCTATCATTACCGCAAGAGAAGAACCCCTTAATGAAGCAAACTGGAGATTTGTTAAAAGAGTTTTTGATATTTTCTTTTCACTTTTTGTTTCTGTTTTTATTCTATCCTGGCTGGTTCCAGTTGTGGCAATACTGATAAAAACCAGCTCAAAAGGACCTGTATTTTTTGTACAGGAACGGTTTGGCGTGAGAAACAAAAAGTTCAGGTGTTATAAATTCAGAACTCTTACATACTTAGATAAGAACGAAGAAAAGTTTAAACCTGTGGTAGATAAGGATCCAAGGGTTACCCGTATTGGGAGAATATTAAGAAAGACTAATATTGATGAACTACCCCAATTTATTAATGTATTGAAAGGGGATATGTCTGTTGTTGGCCCGCGTCCGCACGCTGTAATGTTTGATGTTGAGTATGAAAAAATTTTTGAAGAAATAAAATTGCGTTACAATGTTAAACCGGGCATAACCGGCTGGGCTCAGATTCACGGTCTGCGCGGCGATGTTCAGGATAAAGAAGAAAACAGAAAACGCCTGCGCAAGCGTATGGAGTATGATCTCTGGTATATCGAAAACTGGTCTTTCAAATTAGATATACAAATCATTCTAATGACAGTGTGGCACATGGTTAGCGGGGAATCGAGAGGAGTTTAGCTTTTTGTTTATGAGACAGGCAGATGCTCAACCAAAATTGCCAAACCCTTGTAAACCTAACCAAAAATTTTAATTAAGCTCTGCTTTCCAATTTTTGCCCCGAATTCTAACTAATTATATAGCAAACAATATTGATTTTAAGAAATAAAATACAGACTTTTCAATACCTTAATAAAATATTTGCAAAGCTAAAAGCTTTCGGAGGTGTTTTGATATGATGATCAGCAGCAAAATAGTAAAATTATCAGTCCTTGCCGGATTTGTTATAATACTTTTTGTTATTGTTTTTGGTTATGTGTTCTTTGAGCCGTACCTAACGGAAGAGGAAATTACGATTACCGTAATTAATAAAGAGCGATTTGGAAAGGAGCCCGGCAAGTATTTTATCTTTACGGCAAATGAAGTTTTTACAAACTCAAATAATTATTACCACAGCAAATCCAATGCGGATAGATTATATCCCTACTTCAGAGCCGGTGCAGATTACAGGGTAAAGGTTGTCGGAGTTTATATTCCATTTATTCCGCGTTTCAGGAATATTATAGCCATTAAGTCTATAAACGGAGTGGAATTCAGGGAGCCCTAAGTATTGCCAAATACATCTGCTAGTCTTCTGCTGTACTTCTCTTTTAATTCTTATATTCACTTTTTTAGAAAGTAGATTATGGAAGCTGACGTTCAATCTATTCTTACCAGCATCAGTGATTTTATTTGGGGACCGCCCTTATTAATTCTTCTGGTCGGAACCGGTATTTATCTTACTTTTCTGTTACGCGGATTACAATTCCGCAAACTTTTCCATTCTTTATGGCTCGCACTGATTAAAAGAAAAGAAGACAGTGATCAACCCGGAGATATTTCACACTTCCAGGCATTGATGACTGCACTCGCCGCCACAGTTGGAACAGGTAATATTGCCGGAGTTGCAACGGCAATTGCAATCGGCGGACCCGGCGCATTATTCTGGATGTGGATCACAGGTTTATTCGGAATGGCGACAAAATATGCTGAAGCAGTACTTGCAGTTAAGTACAGGGTGGTTGATGAAAAAGGTCAGATGAGCGGCGGACCAATGTATTATATTTCAAAAGGTTTAAACCTTAAATGGCTTGGAGCTTTATTTGCAGTTTTTGCATCCATTGCAGCATTTGGAATTGGAAATATGGTACAGTCGAACTCTGTTGCCGATGCAGTTAAGCATTCATTTAATATTCCGGTTGAATATACCGGCATTGCATTGGCTGTTTTAACCGGCATGGTTATTCTCGGCGGAATAAAAAGTATTGGAAAAGTTACGCAGGTTCTTGTACCAACAATGGTGTTATTTTATATGCTTGCGGCATTGGTGGTTGTAATAATTCATATTGGCGAAGTGCCTAACGTAATATCGCATGTGCTTATTGAAGCATTTACCCCAACTGCAGCAAGCGGGGGATTTGCCGGGGCTACAGTTATGCTTACTATACGGATGGGTGTTGCACGCGGAGTCTTTTCTAATGAATCAGGACTCGGCAGTGCACCGATAGCTGCCGCAGCGGCACAAACAAAGCATCCGGTAACCCAGGCGCTGGTTTCTATGACACAGACGTTTATTGATACTATAGTGGTTTGTTCATTTACAGGTTTTGCAATTCTTGTAAGTGGGGTTATGGAAACAGGAACTACCGGTGTTCCATTAACATCAATGGCTTTCGAAACTGCCCTGCCGGGTGAGTGGGGTGGAATAATTGTATCGCTCGGAATAATCTTTTTTGCTTACTCAACAATTCTCGGCTGGTGTTATTACGGAGAAAAATCAATTGAATATTTATTAGGTATGAAATCCGTTTTACCATACAGAGTGCTTTTTGTAATTGCTGTTTTTGTTGGCGCGGTTGTTAAACTCGATTTGGTGTGGACTTTTGCCGATATAATGAACGGATTGATGGCGCTGCCCAACTTAATAGGGCTTTTAGGATTAGGCGGAATTGTTGCCGCTGAAACAAAAAATTATTTTAATAATAAATCCTGATTAATAAACTCTTTTATATTGATGAAAATTAATGTCACTGCTTTATTTTCAAAATTTTATTAAGTTTGAAATGTTAATTCACTAATTACTGAAAATCCTTTTAGGGGAGAATATTATGGCTCTTTTAATTACTGACGAATGCATTTCCTGTAATGCATGCGAAATTGAATGTCCTAACGATGCAATTTATAATCCCGGTGATCCATGGATACTTGGAGGTGAAGAGCATCCCGCATTAAGCGATGAACACACCTACATTGCATACGACAAATGCACAGAATGCATAGGATTCTACGATGAACCGCAATGTATTCCTGCCTGTCCGAGCGATGCAATTATAATGGATCCGGACAGAGTTGAAACAAAAGAACAACTAATTGCTAAAAAAGAACATTTAGATAAAGTCGGAAGATAATTTTTTTCTAACGATGATATAAAAGTGCCGGATGAAAGTCCGGCATTTTTGTTTTTAATAATGAAACTGCTGCATATATCCTTTCGTTTCAAACGAAGAGAGAAATCTCGTAAACGAATAAGATCTCTCCTCATTCCAATCGTCGAGATGACGAAACGCATTGTCATTTCGATCCCAGCATAAGCCGGGAGAGAAATCTAAGGGACGCCTTAGAGATTTCTCACCCGACAAACCTGTCTGCAGTGTATTACTTCAGCAATATCATCTTCTTAGATTGAGAAAAATCATTAACCTGAAGTCTGTATATATAAACTCCACTTGCAAGACCCTTTGAATCAAATTGAATCTGATAATCGTTCGCTTTTTGATATTCATTCACAAGAGCGGCAACTTCCTGTCCGAGAATATTATAAATTTTTAAAGTTACTACTGCGTCTTTTGGAATCGAATACCTTAAAGTCGTTGTTGGATTAAATGGATTGGGATAGTTCTGATATAACTCATAATTACGAAGAGCAAGTTTCTCATCTTTTACATCCGTGGGAAGCTGTGTAAAGTTTGATGCATAAAAATTATTTGCGGCAACAGTATACTCTTTTAATTTAATAACAGAATTTAAGTTATCATTTCCGCGCCCAACAATGTAAGCTGTCCAAATATCAACCTTTTCATTTTGAGGTAAGGTGAACGGACCAACATTTGTCCACATTCTCTGATCGCAGGGATAATTATTTATCCAGCCAAAGGAATTAACGGGATCTCCCGAGTAATGATAAATCGGATTGACATCAGCACAAGGTACCCCGTAAACAACTCCGCCTAACCAAGTGCAGGGATCGGTATATTGACCCAATAAATTTTTGCCTGTCATAAAGTATCTTGCCTGTTGAACATTATTCGGTTCATTAAGTATCGGATTGCCGCATTGAGTATAAATAAACGAAGTCATACCGAGATTTTTTGCTCCTGGAAAAGAGTTCGTTCCGATAAGTCCATTATTTACAATTGCTGTATCAAGAGGCGTATCAATGCCCGGTTCGTAGATACCGTTTCCATTATTGTCTAAATAAGTTTCGCCCGGAATGTAAACTGCCGGACCTTGTAAAATAGCTGTTCCTATGGCAGGCGGATTAGAGCCGTAAAGGTTGTCCAGACTATCATTGTAGCAATACCCTAAACTTAGGAGTGTGTCACTTCCAACAAGGTCGTTTGTATAATCTCCGATGTCAGGATCGGACCAGACTGTAAAATAAACGTCCTCAAAGTTTTCAGCTATAGTACCGGTATTTATAATACGATATCTAACAAACAACATATTGTGTACCGGGTTCACACTTTCATTTATAGCAAAAATGGTTTGCTGAATATCTATTCCCTGGGGTTCAACACCTGCATATCTTAAACGCTGATATCCGGGAACACCGTCATTATATACACACCAAATGGTTTCATCGCCAAACATATCGGGTCTGTCTTCATTCTCATCCCACACTCCGTTGCCATTTAAATCAACGGGATCATAAATGCCGTCATTATTTCCATCGTAAAAATCTGCACCGTTTAAAACTGCAAACCTGTACTGCTGCCAGGATAGTCCGAAATCAGGATCACTCTCTTTAATAATAAAGAGCGAATTTCTTATATCGTCCGGACTTGAATTAACCGGACCGGGATAAAAGTTTTCAACCAGTGGTGAGGTTGCTTGTCCTGCCGCCCATTCTGTTGAACCGTTCTTACCTGAAATAAAAAATCCACCTGAAAAAAGGATAATTGATTCGCCAAACTGAAGACCAGACTGACCATCGATATTAACATCAGCCAGAACACCTCTATTGTTTACTGGAAGCATTAGATTATTCGTCTCAAGCAAATACTTATCAAGACTTGAAAGTCCCGGCACTGTAAAAAAGCCGGCATTAAAACCGGATTGATTTCCACTAACATCTTTCAGAAGGAAACTATAATTTATCGCATCACCATCGTTAAATCCGCTTTGAAGAAAGAAACCA
>DATHSU010000051.1:0-1949 GCA_035463895.1 Ignavibacteriaceae bacterium
CCGGATTGAATAGTGCAATTTGTATCGGTTTATCCTGAGCTAAGATATTTTCGGATGGTATTCCGGATAAGATTGAAATTGCAAATAAAAACACTAATACTTTTTTTACTTATTACTCCTTTAAATATAATTAATATAGAATATAGTTATTAATTTTGATCTTTAATTTTGATTTCAAGCCATTCTTCTAACTTTGAATATATAATTTCCTGATCTGCGGCTAAAAAAGTTTTTATTCTTGTTCTATGTGAACCATTTGGATGAACCATTTTAATCGAATTTGTTTTTCCGGTTAAACAAACACCTGCCGCCGTCCAGGGATCATTACCGCCATAGATAAATATGAAGTTTTCTCCTTCATTCTCTACCCACTCACTCATATCTTTCATTGGTTCCGGATTGAAAACAAGATTTACACCTTCGGGAATGAAGAACCGAGTTTGTCCATCTGCATAAAGTATGTATTCTTTGAATGGTTCTGTTTCGTAAGCATAATATCCGTAATCTTTATACGCCTGGTAAAAGAAAGGATAATAAGTTTTAATATCCTTATCAGAAAAGTAATCAACTCCGCTGTTCTTCTTGAAATGTTCAAAAATCTCTTCATCGCTTGAATTTATGTCGGGAATTTTTTCACAACTTTCTGTACTCCACTGCCAGTATGCAAAAGAATACTCAAGCACAGAATACTCAAATGCTTTTTCATCACCCGCTAAATTATAAGTTAACTGGTTTTCCTCTGCATTATTCAAAAACATTTGATAAAATTTATCGCGATTTTTAAGAATATGAACCTGGAAATCATGAACTCTTTGCCTGCATTCGGGAGTGGAAACATTTTTCAAAAATTCATAAACTCTATGATCTCCAATTGATCGGGCAATTGGAGCTACATAAGCAACAGTTGCATCCACATCATCAGGGTAATACCTTCTGTGAAAAATAACTGTTGATCCTCCTTTACTTATTCCGGTGCTTACCCATTTACCGGAGTAGTATTCTTTAAATTTTGAAATTATTCTATGATGATCCTCTGCTGATTGCCTGATATCAAGATACTGCCATTCAAATGGTTCGGGAACAGATTCACCGAAATACCTATGCTCAACAAGCATCTGGTTTGATTTTAGAATTCTGCTCAACTCATTTGATCTGTTTCTAACTGAATAACCATCAAGTTCAACAACCATTGGCAGCTTTTTATCAATATGCGATAAATATATTTTTTGAGTGAACTTTGGACTAAGCGGATTAAAATGATCTACGGGCTGTTCAATAAAAATTTCATATATTTCTGTGAATGCTGAATCACCTTCAATCTTTTTAACAATAAGATCAGGTTGTGAACTAAGCCATTCAAACAAACTGATATCTGAATCAGCAGTTACTTGTGAAGTTGAACAGGCTGAAAGATTCAGCAAGATAAAAAGCAGCAGTAAAATGTAATTACGGTGAGATTTCAATTTTTCTCCTATAATTTTGTAAAGACTGTTCAAAAAATCCTAAAAAGATTTATAAGCAGCAAACTAATATTTTAATTTTGAGACAGGTATGAAACCTAAAATTGATGTTCAGCAAGGCGATATAACTAAATTTAAAGTTGACGCAATAATAAATGCGGCAAACACTTCCCTGCTTGGCGGCGGCGGTGTTGACGGGGCAATTCATCGGGCTGCCGGACCACAAATGCTTGAAGAATGCAGAACACTAAATGGCTGCGCTACCGGTAAAGCAAAAGTTACAAATGGATATAATCTTCCGGCAAAATATGTAATTCATACCGTAGGTCCTGTCTGGAATGGCGGCAATAATAATGAGGATAAACTTTTGGCAGACTGTTATCGTAATTCGTTAGAGCTGGCAGTTGAATATGGAGTTAGGTCAATAGCTTTCCCAGCAATTTCAACCGGAGTTTACAGATTCCCATTAGAACGTGCATCACAAATTGC
>DATHSU010000052.1:0-4336 GCA_035463895.1 Ignavibacteriaceae bacterium
GAAATGATCTAATTTTATTTTATAAAGATTATCCAATTTTCATCTTCTCTCTTACTTCATTTATCGTTTGAACTGCAACTCTTCTTCCTCTGGTTTCACCATCGAATAATATATCCCTGATTTCATTAAGATTTTTTTCATAATGTTTTCGTTTTTCAATTATAGGGGCAAGAACATCTGATATTCTTGAAGCACATTTCATTTTACAATCAAAACAACCTAATTCACCACTGCGGCATCCGTTTTCAATTTCAGGAACATCGCCAGGGTTGAATTTTTTATGAAATGAAAATACAAGACAGATATCCGGATTACCAGGATCACCCTTTCTTTGTTTATTGGGATCCGTAACAGCTTTTTTCATTTTACTTTTTACTGTTTCAGGCTCATCCGATAACAAAATTGTGTTATTCAAAGACTTACTCATCTTAGCATTGCCATCGAGCCCACTTAATCTTGCAAATTTTGTTAGTAAAGGTTCAGGTTCAGGAAAAGTAATTCCGTATTGATTATTAAATCTTCGGGCAATTTCTCTCGATATTTCAATGTGAGGAACCTGATCTTCACCAACAGGAACAAAGTTTCCCTTGTAAAGCAAAATGTCTGCTGTCTGCAGAACAGGATAACCCAAATGACCATAAATAACATTATCAATATTTAAATCTCTTATCTGATCTTTAAGAGTTGGATTTCTTTCCAAACGATTTACGGTAATTAACATTCCAAAAATTAAAGATAGTTCTGTATGTTCTTTAATCTGCGACTGTCTGAATATTGGACTTTTTACCGGGTCTAATCCTGAAGCAAGCCAATCAATTAACATCTCAATTGAATTCTGATAAACATCATCTGTATTCAAATCAGTTGTAAGTACATGGTAGTCAGCAATAAGATGAAAATTCTCATATTCATCCTGTAATTTTACCCAGTTTTCTAATGCACCAACATAATGGCCAATGTGCAATTTGCCTGTGGGTCTCATTCCACTCAAAATTCTTTTCTTAGGCATAAAAATGAAAAATTTATTGGAAAATAATGATGAAAGATAATAATAATGAAAGTAATATACTTAGGTTATATCAGGACAGATAAAGATATGGTTTCCATTTATCATCGAGTTTACCGACCACATTTTTAATGAACATAACGTGATTAGGTTTAAATGGACGAATAATTAAAGGCATTCTAGCCTCTTCGGGGGTTCGATCGCCTTTTTTGTTATTACATTTTGTACAGGCACTAATAAGATTTTCCCAATTATCATCACCGCCTCTGGCTTTAGGAATAATATGATCTACTGTTAAAGGAAGATCACCTCTGCCGCAGTAAGCACACTTATAGCTATCTCTCCTTAAAATATTTCTGCGTGTTAGAACAACTCTTTTATAAGGCACGTTAATATATTTGGCTATTCTAATTACACTCGGCCAGGGGTAATTTTTGCGTATAGTTCTTATTGATTTCCGGTCATCATTAATTATTAGTTCGGCTTTGCCTAGATAAAGCAGTAAGAAGGCTTTTTTTATATTGCAGACAGAAAGTGGTTCATAGCTCTGATTCAGTACCAGAACTTTTGCATTTAATTTACCATTGAATGAATACGATCTTTCGAAGACCTACTCCCCTTTATCTTTTTTGGATTTAATAACAAAATAAACCCTAAATAAAACTCTTAGTAGTAATACTACTATTGCAAAAACCAATATTCCAAAAAAAGATTCTTTTGGAACCGTTTCAGTTAGCATCAATAGCAATAAGACTGCAATTAGTGCAATAGAACCATAATTAAAATATTTATACCATTCAGGCAACATTGATTTTCTCTAAAAAGTAAGGTAAAACTAATAAGAAGAAAACTATTTTACAAAGTTATTTTTTGGTGGGAACTAAAGAATTCTATTTTACTTTGAAGACAATAGCAACACAAGCAACATAATTATCAGAATGACTCATCGAGATTTTAATTGATTTGTCCTTATTTACAAATTCCTTAAGATTACCAGAAAATTTAACAACAGGAAGTCCATTTGGTTCATTCATAATATCCATATCCTGCCAGCTTATATCACTTCCCCATTCGGATGATAAAGCTTTGTAAATTGCCTCTTTTGCAGCAAATCGTGCTGCAAAATGCTGATACTTATTGTGCTTGCTTAAACAATATTCCAGTTCATTCGGTGTGTAAATCTTATTTAAAAAGTGATCTCCGAAGCGATCAATGCTTTCCTTTACTCTGTCTATCTCAATAATGTCAATTCCTATTCCAAGAATCATCTGTCGTTCTATAGCTTTTTGGCTGTAAAGTAATAAGGACTAATCCTTAATTTTTGTGTTATTGATATTTTATTAAAACTCTTTTTAATAACCAATTGCAGCACCATAGCCGCGTTTATCAGTTGCACCATAATAAACTCCATTCTGCTGATCAACGAATATCGCATCCATTCTTCCTAAAGTTCGTTCGTTTCCAATGTTATGTCCCCTGTCAATAAGATTATTCTTAACATCTTCTGAAAGCCCAAACGGCTCATAATCAATTCTATCGGGAAGCCATTGATGATGAATTCGGAAAACATCATTTGCTCTTTGAATATTCATATTGAAATCCAGGACATTCAATGCAACCTGAAGGACTACAGTCATTATAGTTGAACCACCAGGTGAGCCAACTATCAGGAAGGGTTTTCCACCTTTTAGAATTATAGTTGGTGTCATTGAGCTAACCATTCGCTTATTTGGTTCCACCTTATTTGCTTCTCCACCGGTCAATCCAAACTGATTTGGAATACCAGGCTGAATACTGAAATCATCCATTTCATTGTTCAAAAGAAATCCAGCACCATCAACAATTATTTTAGAACCAAAACCTGAATTAATAGTTGTAGTTGTGCTGACAGCATTACCAAATTTATCAATTACCGAATAGTGAGTTGTCTCTTCGCTTTCATTCAAAGAAGATATCTCAACAGGTGTTATTAGTTCAGATGGTACAGCTTTATCGGATATGCGGTTAAAGATTTCATAAGCATAATCTTTGGAAATCAATTTGTCTTTTGGCACTTCATGAAAATCCGGATCACCAATATGTTTAGAACGATCAGCATAAGCATATTTTAAAGCTTCTGTCAGATTATGAATATAGCTGCTGCTTCCCCAGTCTTTTCGTTCAAATGTTAAATTCTCAAGAATGTTAAGTACCTGAACTAAGAGAATTCCACCAGCACTTGGGGGGCCCATTGATATTATTTCATAACCACGGTATGTACCAAAAACGGGTTCGCGCTCAACGGGTTCATAGTTTGCAAGGTCGTCAAGAGTGATCCATCCATCCAATTCAGTCATATGTTTTACTATCAGTTCTGCTATTTCACCTTTATAAAAGCCATCTCTCCCTTTTTGCTTAATAATACCCAGTGTTCTTCCAAGATCTTTTTGAATGAAAAGATCTCCTGCTTCAAAAGGCTCATCATTCTTAGAAAATATCTTAAATGATGATTCATATTTTTTAAAGGATTCCAGAGTTGATTTGAATGATCCGGCTAGTCTGTATTCCAATTCAAATCCATTTAACGCTAGATCGATTGCCGGCTGTATAACCTCTTCAAGAGACATAGAACCGTATTTTTCCAACGCATAGATAAGTCCCGCAACACTCCCGGGTACACCAGCAGAAGTGACACCAGCGGCGCTTTTCTCCGGTAATGGATTACCTGAATCATCCAGATAAATGTCAGGATGAGCTGATGAAGGAGCTTTCTCCCTGTAATCAATTGATGTAGTTGTTCCATCATTTAATCTGAGTACCATAAATCCGCCGCCGCCTATATTGCCCGCGGCTGGGTAAGTAACAGCTAAGGCAAAACCGACAGCTACTGATGCATCGACTGCATTACCGCCTTTTTTAAGAATATCAATACCAATCTGAGAAGCTAACTCACTCGCAGATACTACCATCCCATTTTTTCCGGCCATAGGTCCAGGCACTTGTGAGTTAATAAATGAAGTGAGAAATATAAAAAGTAAAGTAGTATATGATCTAAAAAATGTTGGCATCAACCTTAATTCCTTTCCCCTGAAGCTGATCAACTAATATTGTTGTTAATTTATTAAGTTTGTCAATAGCCGACAGGATATCTGTCATAATTTTTTCATCATAAAGAATTTTGCCCAGTGTGTTCTCATTTTCGATGGTATCATCCGTAAGTTTATTCAATTTTGCAATCAGATTATCAGTGTTGTGAAGCACTTTATTAATCTTATTAATCGATTCACCTAATTCATCTTTATTCTTATTAATGAATTCTTTTGCTTCATCAGTAAGTTCAACAGTATTCTT
>DATHSU010000053.1:0-45260 GCA_035463895.1 Ignavibacteriaceae bacterium
ATCCATCCGCTTTTAGTCCGATTACTTCTGTTGCATTACCGCGGTCATCATATTTATAGTAATAATGAATTTCAACATTTCCGCCCTCGTCATATTTTATAAACTCCGTCTGCTTACCTTCTTCATCATAAATTATTGTACGTGCCCGCCTTGGCGTAAAGTTTTCCGTTCCTTTCAGGTCGGTCGCGATTTTAGTTGCTGTACGGATTTTTTGAGTTTTGATTATTTCAGGATCTGCATTGCTCTGTGCTATTGTTAGTGATGAAAAAAAGAAGACAACGATTAATAATCTCAGCATAAATAATCTCCATAAATTGATGCGGTATTCTAACAAATTGAGCGTAAAGAAGAAAGTAAATACGTTACGGCTTGCTTATAAATTTTGCCATACTGTTTTTGTTTTGATTAAGTAACCGATTACACATATTTTTATATCACTCATTGACATAATTATTCCCCCGTCTTAATATAAAAGGAGAATGACATGAAAACATTAATTTTTTCCTTCCTCTTATTTTCTTTAACCGTTCTTGCTCAAAACCATCCCATTGCCGGAGAAAATTTCAATTTAGTTTATGACCCTTTTGAAAACGGGGTCTTCGGCGCAGAATCAAATCTCAGCGTTGTATACGTTTTTGATTATTGGGGAACAAAGGCAACTTATATGGCTGGCTCTGAAGGTCTGTTCCAGAATGTCTTGAACCCCGATGAGGGAAGAAAAAATGAAACCACCATGGAAATTGTCGATGGAAAGTTCTTTGCCCGGATAATGATTCCAGAATCTGCACAGCTTCTTTCATATTACACAACAGACGGCAACAGCTTCGATTATAATAATAGAAAATCTTTCGTGAGTTATGTTTATGATAAAAGCGGATCTCCTGTTAAAGGAGCAAGATTCAGGAACGTCGATTTTCTTATTATGGCCGGTGCAGAAACAGACGTAATTATTAAAGAACTTGAAGATGAATTGGCCGCCTTTCCGGAGGATTATCTGGTTCGTTCGGTTCTTTGGGAAAAAAGGTTTTTGAGTAAAAATAATCTGGACGATATACTCTCGGTTAAGGCAGAGTTTGAAAAAGAGTTTTCTAACCTTAAGAAGGATGCTCAGAATAATTATGATCTTCTCAATGCTGAGGCAAGGATATATTCTTCTTTTCAAATGGCGCTAAGTAATCATATGATGCTATATTACCAGGAATCCAATAATAAAATAATTGAACTGGCCCGTCAAATTCCAGATGGAAAAAGAAGCTCTGTTGTTGAAAGAATATACCAGGCTCATTTACAGCAGCAAAGATCAGCAAAATTCACTGAGGAAGTAATTGGGAAACCTTTAATTGATTTTGATTTTACTGCTTTAAATGGTGAAAAGAAAAAACTTTCTGACTACAAAGGAAAGGTTATTCTTCTTGATTTCTGGGGAACCTGGTGCGGTCCTTGCATTGCTGAAATTCCCAACCTTATAAAAGTTTATAATAAGTATAAATCCTTCGGCTTTGAAATTATAAGCGTCAGCAGTGATCTAATGATGAACTCAAAAACGCAAGATGAGTTTAAGCTTTTCGTTGAGCAGAGAAATATGGACTGGACGCACACTCTTGATGATAAAAACCAAACAATTCACCGGCTTTACGAAATTAGTCACTGGCCCACACTGTATCTTATAGACAAAACCGGTGTGATAATTAAAAACGAAAACGTGCTTAGAGGCAGTTTACTTGAAAAGACTCTGGATGAAATTTTTGCTTCAGAATTATAAAGATATGTTGGATTAACCACAGAGCAATTTGCAGAAAACAAAGCGGGTTTTGCATAGCAAATTGCTCTTTTTTTTATTTCAATACTATGCCAATATTCCTTATTTTACGCCGTTAAAAATAACTTTTTAATGAGGCATAAAATGTCTTATCGTGATCAGCAAAAACTGCTCGACGGACTAAAAAAGCTTCTGAACAAATTAGAGCCCAACGAGTTAGAAGAATACAAAATGTTCATCAAAAGACAGAAAGACGATGAGGATTTTGACTCAATTTCTATGAGAAGACTAAAGGAATTATATAACAAATATCATCAGGCTGTTGATAAATCGAAGTATGACCATTTCTTTAAGAAAAGTGACGAATGACTGTTTCCCTTCAAAGCACAAAATCATTTTAACATTGCTTAATAATAACTCATTGAGCTATTTTTAAATCCATTTTCATTATTGAGGTAACAATGAATTTAAGTTTAGTTAATAAAATATTTGCTGCGGTTGTTTTTTTCATTTCACTGATTGTTCTTTATCTAACAGTTCAGCCGTCGGTTTCTTTCTGGGATTGCGGTGAGTTTATTGCTGCAGCATACTATCTTCAGGTTCCCCATCCTCCGGGCACACCATTCTTTCTTTTAGTTGGGAACATCTTTTCACAATTACCTCTGGGTGAAAACATTGCATTCCGTGTCAATTTGTTATCTGTTCTTTCCAGCGCCCTTTCTGTTCTTCTTCTTTACCTTGTTGCAGTAAAACTTATAAACAATTACAAGGGAAGAAAACCGGAAAATCTTTTTGAAGCAATTGGAACATATACTTCCGCTGCAATAGGTGCACTGGCATTTTCTTTCAGCGATACCTTCTGGTTTAGCGGTGTTGAGGCTGAGGTGTATGCTTTAAGCTTATTTCTCTTTGTAGCTGTGGTTTATCTTGTTATACTCTGGAATGAGCGTGCCGATGCTAGAGATAATGAAAAATACCTTCTAATGGTTGCTTACACGATCGGTCTTTCAATTGGCGTGCACCTTATGAGTGTGCTTGCAATTGTACCTGTGGTGATGATAGTAATGTTCAGAAAGTATATGGAAGATGAAGAGGCATGCAAAAAGACATCGTACATTTTCTGGGCTCACGCAGCTATTGTTCTGCTGGTTGCTGTAGTGTGGTGGTCCGGGGAAAAATCATTAACACCTCCGTCTCCGGAAGAATATCAGGAATTCGACAGCCGCTTCAAACTTATTATTGCCGGATTAAGCGCAATTATTATGGCCGTTTTCTGGAAAAAACTGTTTAACAGAAATTCGTTTTATATGCCTATAATAATCGGCGGCGTTGCATTGTTCGCAACATATCCGGGTATTGTAAAGTTTGTTCCTAAGCTTATGGTAGCTATTGGCGGTGATAATGTAGTGTTTGAGCTTATCATATTGTTTGTGATTTTTGCAGCTCTTGGTTTAGGAGTCAGATATGCCGTTCGAAATAAAAAACCAACACTGCACCTTGCATTTATGTCAGCTATTTTTTTACTAATAGGCTTTACAACCTATGCAATGGTAATAATTCGTTCAAACCAGAATCCCCCAATGAATGAAAATGAACCAAATGATTTTACAGAACTTGTAAAATACCTGGGTCGTGAACAGTATGGTGATTTTCCAACCTTCAAAAGACGATTTGCAACAGAGCCGCATCAACAGGTTGTTTATAATAACTACTCCTCCGATCTTGATTTCTTCTACACCTATCAGATGAATCATATGATGACAAGATATCTTCTCTGGAATTTTGCCGGACGGGAGGGCTGGTCACAGGATCAGGGGGCTAATATAGCTCCATTTAATGGAATTGGAAATGTATTTGGAAAAATAATTGCTGTTAATTTTGCCGGTGATGTAAAAGATTCTCTGTTTGGAATTCCGTTTTTAATAGGGCTGCTCGGCATCTATTTCCACTTCAGAAAAGACTGGAAAATGGCTTCTGTTTTTATGATCATGTTTATTCTTATGGGATATCTGACTGCTTTCTACCAGAATCAGCAGCAGCCTCAGCCCAGAGAAAGAGATTATTTCTATGTCGGAGCATTTTTCGTTTATGCTGTTTGGATTGCGCTTGGCATAAGGGGACTGATCGACCTTGCAATGAGTAAACTTAATGGTAATGCTCTTCGCAATGCGGCAGTGTATGGCATGCTTGCTTTTGGGATAGTTCTTATTCCTGTTAGAATGCTGCAAGCAAACTATTTTACTCACGACAGATCGAACAATTGGGTTCCATGGGATTATTCATATAATCTCCTTCAAAGCTGTGCGCCGAATGGAATTCTATTTACAAATGGGGATAATGATACTTTCCCTCTTTGGTATTTGCAGGATGTTGAAGGGGTTAGAAGGGATGTTAAGGTTGTCAATCTTAGTCTACTTAACACTGACTGGTACATTCGTCATATGAAGCATAATGATCCTTATGGTGTAGGTACTATAAACATACGTTTAAGTGATGCTCAGATTGCTCAGATCAGACCTGTGCAATGGACTCCGCAGCAAATAACAATTCCTCCGCCAACTGAAGCCCAGATTCAGACAATGTATGATTTAAAGCAGGGGCTTAACATTCGCGATTCATCCGTTATTCAGGAGGGTACAATAACCTGGACAATGAATCCTACCTTAAGCTTTGGCAATGTCCAGGCTGTTCGCGTTCAGGATTTAATGGTAAAAGAACTTATTGAGGCAAATAACTGGCAAAGACCAATTTACTTTGCAGTAACCTGTGCAGATGACAGCAAGATAGGAATGCAGGATTATTTACGAATGGAGGGAATGGCGTTCCGTTTTGTTCCCGAAAGAAGAAAACCCGGTGTTGAATTTATTGAGCCCAATATATTGCAGGCGCAATTAATTGAAAATCCCGGTTTCAGCAGAGATTTTCAGCCAGGTTTTAAATTCCGCGGTTTGAATGATCCATCTATCTTTCTGGATGACAATCACAAGCGAATGACTATGAACTACAGAAATTCGTTTTTAAGAATGACTCTGCACTATTTAAACACAGGACAAAATAATCTGGCTATTCAAACTCTTGATATGATGGAAGAGAAAATCCCCCGCTGGAATATTGAAATGGATTACGGTCTGTTGTATGAAATCGGATCACTTTACCAGAATGCAGGAGGTGTTGAGCAGTATGAGAAAATCGCCATCGAAGTTGAGGAAAAGGCGTGGGAAAGAATTGCTAAAGATCCGACGGACACTCAATCGATGTACAATCCTTATAGAATGTTATTTATGATATATGAATCACAGGGTAACTACAAAAAACTTGTTGAGTTATATCAGCAGCTTGCAAAAGTGTTCCCGAATGATCCGAATATACGTACAGAAATTGAGCGCTATCAGCGCATGGCCGATGGAAAAGAAACCGTTGAGCCGGAAGTAAATCAAAATTAAAAGTTGAATTAATTAAAGCCAGGACATATGACCAATATTTTTGAAAAAGTTGTTCCCGTTACTTTAGAAGAGGAAATGAAATCCTCTTATATAGATTATGCAATGAGTGTAATAGTTGCACGAGCTTTACCCGACGTAAGAGATGGATTAAAACCTGTTCACCGCAGGGTTCTTTTTGGAATGCACGAACTTGGTTTGGCTTACAATAGGCCCTATAAAAAATCTGCGCGTATTGTGGGTGAAGTGCTTGGTAAATATCATCCTCACGGAGACAGTGCGGTTTACGATTCTATGGTTAGAATGGTTCAGGATTTTTCTCTCCGCTATCCGCTTGTAAATGGTCAGGGAAACTTCGGCTCTGTTGATGGTGATTCTCCGGCTGCTATGCGTTATACAGAAGCCCGTCTCGCCCGTATTGCTGAGGAAATGCTGCGTGATCTTGATAAAAATACTGTTAACTTCGGTGCAAACTTCGATGAATCTCTGCAGGAACCTCTTGTTATGCCATCATATCTGCCTAACCTGCTTGTAAATGGCGCAAGCGGTATTGCCGTTGGTATGGCGACAAACATTCCGCCTCACAACCTGGTTGAAGTTGTCGATGGACTTGTTGCCTTGCTTGATAATCCCAAACTAAAGTCTGAAGACTTAATGAAATTTGTTAAAGCACCTGATTTTCCGACTGGTGGAATTATTTATGGCTACGAAGGTGTTCGCGATGCTTATATAACCGGACGCGGAAGGGTTGTAATTCGTGCAAAAGCAAACGTTGAAACACTTAAGAATGACCGTGAAAATATTATCATTACAGAAATTCCTTATCAGGTCAACAAAGCTACTCTGATTGAAAAAATTGCTGATCTTGTTCGTGAAGGTAAAATTACTGAAATCTCTAATATTAGGGATGAATCGGATCGAGATGGAATGCGGGTCGTTATAGAGCTGAAACGAGATGCTCAGCCAGCCGTTGTATTAAACCAATTGTTTAAGCATACACAGATGCAGGTAACTTTTGGTGTTATCATGCTTGCTCTTGTTAACGGAGCGCCAAAAGTATTAACCCTTCAGGAAACAATGATGCACTTCCTTGATCATAGAATGGAAGTGCTGGTCCGCAGAACAAAATATGAGTTAGATGCTGCTGAAAAACGTGCACACATTTTAGAGGGCTTCATAATCGCTCTTGACAACATTGATGCGGTAATTGAAACAATTAAAAAATCTAAAGACGTAGAAACAGCTAAAAACAACTTGATGAAAAGGTTCAAGTTGAGCGAGATACAGGCAAAGGCCATTCTTGATATGCGCCTGCAGCGTCTTACCGGATTAGAGCGCAAGAAAATTGAAGACGAATATAAGGAAACCATTAAACTTATTGAGCGATTAAGAGGAATACTCGAAAGTGAGAAAAAAAGAAAACAAATAATTAAAGAAGAGCTGCTTGCGGTTAAGGAGAGATACGGCGATGAAAGAAGAACAGAAATTATAAAAGACTACAAAGAATTTTCACTTGAAGATATTATTGCCGAGGAAGATGTTGTTGTAACAATTTCACACGGCGGCTTTATAAAAAGATTTCCGGTTAGCGGATACCGCCGACAGGGCCGTGGCGGAAAAGGCGTTACTGGTGCCGGAACGAAAGAAGATGATTTTATAGAACATATGTTCGTAGCATCAACACATCAGTATATTCTTTTCTTTACCGATAAGGGCCGGTGCTACTGGCTGAAAGTACATGAAATTCCTGAAGCCGGAAGAACAGCAAAGGGCAGATCCATTGTAAATCTTCTTGAAAAGGATAAGGACGATAATATTACTGCCTTTGTTACGGTAAAAGAGTTCCGTGATGATCAGTACCTTGTAATGGCAACCGAAAAAGGAACAGTTAAAAAGACGGTGCTCTCTGCCTATGGCAATGTAAGACGCGGCGGTATTAACGCGATTAACCTCGTTACAGGAGACAGGCTGATTGAGGTGAAAATGACAGATGGAAACAGCGACATTGTTATTGGAACAAAGAATGGTTTTGCTATAAGATTTAACGAAAAGAATGTCCGCGATATGGGCAGAACAGCAACCGGAGTACGTGGCGTGAAGCTCGGAAAGGGTGATCTGGTTGTTGGTCTGTTAGTCATAAAACGCGGGGGCGTAAGCATTCTTGTAGTAACTGAAAAAGGTTATGGTAAGAGATCTGATATAAATGACTACAGGGTGACTAACCGCGGAGGCAAGGGCGTTATTACTGTGAAGACCACCGATAAAGTTGGTAAATTGATTGCTATGATGGAAGTTACGGACAAAGATGAGCTTGTAATAATATCTACAAAGGGAATGGTTATCAGACAAAACGTTAAAGATATCCGCGTTATGGGAAGAAACACACAGGGCGTAAGGGTTATCCGGTTAAATGATGGCGATTCAATAGCCGACATTGCCCGCGTTGTTTCTGAAGACGACGACCTTAATGGAAACGGTAACGGTAATAACAATGAGTCAAAAGAAGATAGTTTAATTTAGAGCACTTCATATTCTAAATATTCCGGCGGAGACTTTCCTGCTTCGCCGGAAATATTTCAGTTACGAACTAATCCGGACAATTATTTATGTATTCAGTTTTCGAAACAGAAATCATTATCAGGCCAGATGATATTGATATGAACAACCACGTTCATAACTCTAAATATTTGGACTATGTTCAGGCTGCCAGATTTGACCAGATGATAAATAATTATAAAATGTCTATGGAAGAGTTTCATTTGGCTGGTTTTAACTGGGTTGCCAGCACTGCATATATTGAATTTAAGCGTGGAATTAAGCTTGGTGATAAAGTTATTGTGAGAACTCAGCTCAAATCCTATAGTGGTGCGCAGGTAACAGTAAGTTTCTGGATACTAAAAAAAGATAATAAGATTGCTGCGGAAGGTTATTTAACATACACAATGATATCGCTAAAGTCTGGCAAACCCGCCAGAATTCCTGATGATATAATTGCTCGTTATACTATCTGATTAAAAACTGTTTGTTAACGTTATTAATTCCTCGTAAATCCTGTCGCTTTTAGGAAGCGCTCCGTCCACTTTACAAATTTCGAGGGCAAATTTATTTGCGTTCTTATTAATTTGCGGAAGTTCCCATCCCTGCATAAACCCGATACATAATACAGAAGAAAAGGCATCCCCGGCTCCGGTTGTGTCTACAATTTCTGACTGCTCGGGTGTAAAATCATTACGTTTGCCATTCTCAAATAGTGTTGCCCCATTTTTCCCACGGGTAACAGCAAACAGACTTACTTCAAACTGCTCCATTATTTCAAAAGCTGTTCTTTCGGTGTTATAATCGCCGCCAAGTAAAATGTCATTAATAATTTTTAGTTCATTATAGTTAACTTTAACTATGTCTGCTGTTTCAATTGAACGTCCTATAATTTCTTCATTGTAAAAGTTTTGTCGCAGATTAACATCACAAAAATATCTCCCGCCCCTTTTAAAAAACGATTGTATGGTCTCTCTTGACTTATCGTTGCGTTGAGAAAGGGTGCCAAAGTAAAGAACATCTGTTTCATAGTTAATTAATTTTTCTGTTTCATCATTGCTTTCAATAAAATCAAACGCTCTTTCTGTATCGATAGAAAAGCCCGGTTCTTTGTCCTTGTTTATTTCAATATTAGCTACACCGGTTGGGTACATATCATCTATCTGAATATACTCCGTGGGAATTTCCTGCTTCTTAATTTCTGAAATTGCTTTTGTTCCCAATACATCTTTGCCAACCCGGCTGATTATATTTCCGCTTCCGGTAATCTTTCTGATGTGGTAAATGAAATTAAGCGGAGCTCCGCCAAGTTTTTTATGCGAGGGATATATATCGAATAGAATTTCGCCTATAGAAGTTACATTCATAAAAGAATAATGGAATTTTATTTTCAAAGAAATTGTTAAACGTACATAAATAATATTGTAAGGATATGAAAATTTATCAACTGAAAACAGTACAAAAATTACCGGTTTCTTTAGAAACGGCCTGGGATTTTTTCTCTAACCCTAAAAATTTGGCAAAGATTACGCCAGCATGGTTAAACTTTAAAATAATGTCTGATTTACCTAAAAAAATGCGTGCCGGAATGATAATTTCTTATACCGTTAGGCCTTTGCTTAATATTCCTACTGCCTGGGTTACTGAAATTACAAATGTTAATGAACCGTTTTACTTTGTTGACGAACAACGGTTTGGTCCATATAAAATGTGGCATCACGAACATATATTCAAAAAAGATGAGGATGGGCTGGTTTTAATGGAAGATATAGTTAGTTATGTGGTTCCCTTTGGCATCCTCGGCAGGATTATGCATGGGTTGGTAATCAGCAAAAAAATAAGAGAAATTTTTAATTACCGTACCGAAGTTTTAAATAAACTGTTCCCGGTTGATAAACCACACAGAACTGCAACCCGGAATGAAGCGGAATCATTTCAAAGGGAACCACAGATAATCTGATATCTGGGTCTTATCGTTTGACTTTTCTATTAGTCTAATACTTCGGGTTCTTCGTAATGCTCTTCTCCCTGATTTTCCCAGGGATTTGTATCTGTATTCCAGGTTTCAACTCTGATCTTAAGACTGTCGTCTTCCTGTGTTTCCCAAACATTAATATATTTCCCATTATCAGACCATTCGCCAGTATTGTCTGGCATATTCATTACAATCTCATAATTGCCTATTTCAATTGTTAAAGAACCCGCCGGGATGAGGTCTGTCATATTCAGAGCAAAATGTTTCGTGGACCAGCCGGATTGTTTTTGCATTTCTCCCATTTCCTTAATTGCATTTAAACCACGTATCATTGGCTGATAGCTGGGCATTGAAATCACATTTTCAGTGTACATAGAATTCATTGTTTCAAAATCACTGTTAATCATTGCTTCAACAAATATTTTGTTGGCTTTTTCAACCTTGCTCTTTAATTCCCCCAGGTTCTGAGCAAGTACTCCGTTGAAAGCGAAAATAAAAACAACAAAAACTAATAAATACTTTTTCATTGGGCCTCCTAAATGATTAAATGATATTGTTTGGTGTCCGTCTGATAATTTTTATAAAACGAACTTTATTGCCAGATGTTTTTCCAGCTTCTGGAAAATTAAATCTCTTACTATTTCTGAAGGAACAAAAACTTTTAAGTTCAGACTGAAATACTTTTCATTGCTGCTGATATTAGAGGGAGTAATTTCATATTCAAACCCTGTCGCGACTTCTTCAATGGCAACAATCATATCATCAACGCTTGTACCGATTATTTTATATTGCCAGTTGCAGGGATAATCAATGTCCGGTTTTTGATTTTCGGGGTTAAAATTCATCTTGTTTCCAGTTTTTATGTCTGCTTTGTGAAATTATAAATCTTTTATTAGAAAAAAAATCTCTTTGTGCTGAATAATTTTTATTAAGATCTGTATCATTGATGTGAAATATTAAAAAAAATCAGGATGCGTCGCAAAAATAAACGGAAAATGGAGTTTGAAATACTTGTAAAGCAAAATATGCGGCGTGCGTATTTTGTTGCTCTTGGTTTTCTTGGTTCTCACGATTCTGCTATGGAGCTGTCGCAGGAAGCTTTTATCAGGGCATACAGGAATTTTAACAGGTTCGATAAGAACCGGAAGTTTTTTACATGGTACTATAAAATTCTTAAGAATCTTTGTTTAAATTTTTTAAGGGATAATAAGAACCACAATAGAGAGAACTATCTTGAGTTAAGCAAAAAAGCAGTTATGCAAAAATCACCCGAACAGGAATTAGAAGAAAAAGAAATTACAGAAAAGTTAAATAATGCAATCGATTCATTAAATGAGATTGAGCGCGAGATACTAATACTGCGTGAGTTTGAAGGAATGTGCTATCGGGATATCTCCGAACTGCTGAACATTCCGGAAGGCACTGTAATGTCACGATTATATTATGCTAGGAAAAAACTTTCTTCGTTAATGAAAAGGAGCTACTATGAATAAACGTTTTATATATTTAATGGAAAAATATTTTGAAAAAACTATCTCGCAAAGCGAAGAACAAGAGCTTAATAATCTTCTTCACAGCAACAGCACATTAAAAACAGAATTTGAAGATCAAAAACAAATAAAGGGGGTATTGAATAAAATGAAAATGAAAAATCCATCATCAGAGGTTTGGGACGTTTACTGGCTGGGAATATACCGAAAGTTAGAGCGCGGGCTTTCCTGGATATTCATTTCTATCGGAGCCGTAATTCTTCTTAGCTATTCTGTTTATCAGGCGGCTGAACAGTTTTTTTTCGATCCATCAACGCCTGAAATTATTAAATGGGGTGTAACTATTTTCTTTATCGGCACAATAATTCTTTTAATATCTTTAATCCGTGAGAAAATTTTCACATCAAAAAGAGATAAATATAAGGAGATTCAAAGATGATTGTTGTAAGTTCTTCTAATATTCCGGGAAAGGAAATTAAAAAATCGTTTGGTGTTGTACGCGGTAATACAATTAGAGCAAGACATATTGGCAAAGATATTCTTGCTTTCTTCAAAAATATTTTTGGCGGCGAAATTCAGGAATACACAAAACTCATGGCTGAGTCAAGGGAGCAGGCTATTGACAGAATGATTGAGCAAGCCCGTCAATTTGGTGCAAATGCCGTAGTTGATTGTCGTTTTTCTACAAGCTATATAATGGCAAACGCCGCAGAAATATTGGTGTATGGAACTGCTGTTTACGTTGAGTAAACCGGCAAAAAGATAACGATGTTTCTCAATCTTTGTTTACCAGTATAACTCCTGTGGTGATGATCAATCCGCTAATCATCATAAGAAGAGTTATCTCTTCCTTTAAAAGAAGAGCCGCTGCTCCAACTGTAACAAGCGGCTCAAAATAAAGATACGCTCCTACCTTTTTTGCTTCAAGCTCCCTGAGAGCATATGCCCATATAACATAAGAAACTCCGGAGCAGAAAAGTCCAAGAAATAATATAGATATCCATCCCAACGCCGGAAGGTTGATAACAGATTGAATTACGGCAGAGTTTATGTTAAACGGAATTATTAGTATCGCCATCATAACAAATAAGTATAGTATTGTCATAAGAGGAGAATACACGAGCGATATTTTTTTATTAACAATTGAGTAAACTCCCCAGGTAAATGCACTGGCCAGAACAAGTATGTCTCCCCTGTGTTCAAAGAAATTTATTGAGAAGGGATTTCCTTTGCCCACCAAAAGAAGCAATCCGAATGTGGCAATTAATATTCCGATGGTATTTATAATGCTTATTTTTTCTTTGAGAAAAATCATTCCTAGTAATGCTATAAAAACCGGGGCGGTTCCAATAATCCATCCTGTGTTTGATGCCGTTGTAAATTTCATACCTGTAACCTGTATCCATAAATGAAAGACTCCAATCAGTGCAAGTATCAGAATATAAAAATGGCTTTTTAGGTTTATCTTAAATTTTCGACTTGTTAAAAGGGCGGCCGGAAATAGCAAAGACACAGCTAGAATAAGTCTCATTGATATTATAGTTTCGGGAGATATGTAATCGAGAAGATATTTTGTTGCAATAAATGATACCCCCCAGAATATAACCGCTGGCACAGGCACCCAATATTTAAGGGATTTTATTTCCATCTAATTATTATTTCCGGATTTAATAAGTCTAAATAAAGTTTTGTGTTGCCTTGTAGACAAGATCAACATCTAATTCTTTTATACATTTGAACTGAACGTCCTGGCGGGTGCATGTTAACGGCTTTGGTGAGTAAAAGAAACAGGGAGCGCAATCAAGGTTTAGTGAAACTATTTTATGCTCTGTTTTCCAGGGCCTGATATAATTTGTGTTTGTAGGTCCTATAATAGCAACTACTTTTAACCCGAGAGCGGATGATATGTGCATTAAGCTTGAATCGTTAGTAACAAAAACATTACATCTTTTCATTATGGCTGCGCTTTTCATAAGATCGGGTGTCTTAATAACTATAACTTTATCTGATCTTATCTGGTTTTTTATGTTTTCCTTCAGCGCATCCTCGTCCGGTCCTCCGAATAAAAAAACTTTAGCTTTATGGTTTTCAATAAGTCTTTTGGCCAGCTCAGCAAATTTTTCGGGTTCCCATCTTCTTTTAATGTGGTTTTTTAATATTGCACAGCCAGCGTGGAAGCCGACTATAAAATCGCTGGCGGTAATGTTCTTTTCTAAAAGATAATTTTCTGCAAATAAATTGTTTTCTTTGCTGATATGCAATTGAAGTTTCGGCTGCTCGTTTAACTGTTGGTCTAAAAGTGTTTCAACAAGCATAATGTTTTCCACAACATTATGAAAATCATCATTTTCTTTTATGGTAATGTTGTTCAGCCACCCAAAATTACTTTTATTTGCGCGAAGATATGTAACTGCCGCTTTTTTCTTAGCCCCTATAAGAAAATTTATAATATTATACTCTTTTCTGTTTGATGGATAAACATTTATTGTTGCATCATACTTTCCCCTTAATGAAAAAACAAAGTTAAGCGAGTTGAGGGCTCCTTCTTTAATAAAGTCGAAGAATATTGTGTTATTAACTTTCGGGTTATCGTTGAATATATCTTTTGCCCCTTTAATCATAACCAAAACATCTATTTGTGCTTCGGGGCGTTCTTTGCGCAGCAAATGCAGTGCTGGTGTGAACATCAGTGCGTCACCAATCCCGGATAATGCAAGAATTAATATTTTCATAGATAAAAAAGCAGCAACCGGATACTTGCTGCCCGATTTTATAGTTTATGTTACAAAGACTTAAATATCAAGATTAGCATATTTAGCATGCTTTTCAATAAAGTTTCTCCTTGGTTCAACGGCATCACCCATTAAGGTTTCAAAGATTTTGTCTGCGGATGCTGCGCTTTCAATGCTTACCTGTAAAACTGTTCTAGTCTCCGGATTCATTGTTGTTGTCCAGAGCTGTTCGGGGTTCATTTCACCAAGACCTTTATATCGCGAGATATTAATTCCCTTAACCTTCCCTTCAATATCAAGTTCCTCGTTTTCTTGACTACTAATCTCAACTTCTTTGTCTTTAGATTTAGACTCCGATTTAAATCTCTTAATTATTTTGTCTCTTTCATTATCGTCGTAAGCATAAACTTCTTCTTTTCCTTTTTTTAATTTGTATAGAGGCGGCTGGGCGATAAAAACTTTTCCGGCAAGAATTAATTCTTTCATATGTCTGTAAAAGAAGGTAAGAAGCAATGTTCTGATATGGCTTCCATCAACGTCAGCATCGGTCATTAAAATAATTTTTCCATAACGTGATTTTACAGGATTAAAATCCTCCCCTATTCCGGCACCAATTGCGGATATCATTGCTTGTATTTCATTGTTTTCAAGAATTTTATTCAGCTTTGCCTTTTCAACATTTAAAATTTTCCCTTTTATGGGCAGAATAGCCTGGAACCTTCTGTCTCTGCCTTGTTTTGCTGATCCGCCGGCAGAATCACCCTCTACAATATAAATTTCACAATGTTCCGGATCATTAATTGAACAATCGGCAAGTTTGCCGGGAAGATGCATTGAGTCCAGCGCATTTTTTCTTCTAATCAGGTCACGCGCTTTACGCGAAGCTTCTCTTGCCTCGGCGGCACGTAAACATTTTTCAATAATTTTTTTTGCAACAGATGGATTTTCTTCTAAATATTCAGACAGCTTTTCTCCAACTATTGTTTCTACAATAGATTTTACTTCGCTGTTTCCCAGTTTTGTTTTAGTCTGCCCTTCAAACTGCGGCTCCATAACTTTTACAGAAATAACGGCGGTAAGACCTTCGCGAAAATCATCGCCGGTTAAAGTAATTTTGCTGTTTTCTTTAATCAGTCCATTTTTATATGCATAGTTATTTAAGGTTCTTGTAAGAGCCGTTCTGAACCCGACAAGATGTGTTCCGCCTTCAATGGTATTGATATTATTAACATATGTATGAACATTTTCCGAATATGAGTCGCTATACTCAAAAGCAATTTCAAGCGGTGTGTTATCTCTTTCACCTTCAATATAAACAGGCTTATGAAGCGCGGTGCGCTGCTCATCCAGGTATTTTACAAAGTCTATTAAACCGCCTTTAAACCTGAAGGTTTCTTCACTTTTATCCACATCGCTTTTTAATATCATTGTGACTTCTTTATTCAGATAGGCAAGCTCGCGTAATCTTTCGGCAACTGTTTCAAAATTAAATTTTGTAACTTTAAATATTGTTTTATCCGGCAGAAACGATATTTTGGTTCCTGTTTGTTCGCCCTTATATGTTCCAGTCTGTTTAACTTTTTCAACTGGAATTCCTTTTCTATATTCCTGTAAATAAATTTTTCCATCTCTTTTAACTTCGGCGATCATCCACTCTGAAAGAGCATTTACCACTGAAACTCCAACCCCATGCAAACCACCTGAAACTTTATAAGAGTTCTTATCGAATTTACCTCCGGCGTGAAGCACAGTCATAACAACTTCGAGAGCAGACTTTTTCTCTACCGGATGAATATCTATTGGAATTCCGCGGCCTCTGTCTTCAACAGAGACACTATCGTCCGTATGCAGGGTTACGATCACGCGATCATTAAATCCGGCAAGAGCTTCATCTATACTGTTGTCTACTACTTCATTTATCAGGTGATGCAAACCCCGGGAACTTACATCTCCTATATACATTGCCGGTCGTTTTCTAACTGCTTCTAATCCTTTTAATACATTTATATTTTTAGCACTATAATCGTTGCCGTTGTTTTTATTATTGTTGTTCTTTGCCATGTTCTATTTTCTTCCTGTTATGAAAACCTTATTTGCTTTATTCTTTCTTCATTATAAAAAGAATTTATCTTATTAATTATGTTTTCTTCCCTGTGTTTTAGTTCCTGTCTCCAGACCGGATTTTCAACCTTAATTATGAGGGTTGATTTATTAGATTTCACGGCCGTTACAATTTTTTTCAGGTCCGGAAATATTATATTAAAGTCATTAACTATATCGCTGCTTTTAACTACATCTCTTATTTTTTTTAATTCAGGTTCTTTATTAAAAACCTCTTTAAGACTTTTAAAACCATCAGACATAGCTAATTTGCCTGTCTTTTATTTTTATCAGAGTGTCTTTTTTATCTTTTTTTAAGAAAGAAAAATTAGCAAAGTCGGTTAAGGTTATAAAAGCCTGTCCGATTTTTTTTAAGTGCTCACTTATTTTAACCGATCTAAACGTATCCAACTCTCCAAAAACATCATCCAGAAGGAAAATTGGTGTCTTATTTGCAACATCTTTCAGATAAAAAAATTCAGCGAACCTTAGAGCTGTTTGAAATGTTTTATTCTGTCCCTGTGAGCCAAAAGTTTTAAGGTTAAAATCATTTATTTCAAAAACAAAATCGTCTCTGTGCGGCCCAACCAGATTAGCTCCTCTACGAAGTTCATCTTCTCTTCTTTCATTAATTAATCTTTCGAACTCCACTCGAATACTATCCGAACTATTATTGTTGTTTAAATAAGAGTATATGATGCCTGGCTGTTCTTCGTTATTCATAATTTCAAAATATGATTTTTTCAAATACTGGTTATATTCTTCTATAAAATCTTTTCTATACCTGATAATTTCCGAGCCCGCTTCGATTAATTTTTCTGTCCAGGAATCCAACTCTTTATAATCACTTTGGTTTTTAGATTCCTTCATCTTATTCAGCAATGATGCTCTCTGCCTCAGTGTTTTGTTGTAATCCAGCAGAAAGAAAAGATAATTGCTGCTTGCCTGGGATATAATTGAATCTATAAGTTTTCTTCTATCAGCCGGTGAACCCTGTGTTATAGCGTGATCTGCTGGTGTTAAAATAACAACTGGAAATTTTCCTATAACTTCTGCAGATCGGTTAATTAATTTATCATTAAGATAGTAAAGCTTTTTGTTTTCACTGGTTGAATAAATCAGCCGCACATTATCTTCTGTAAGGTCTTTAAACGTCCCCCTTATTTCAAAATTATTTTGATCAAATCTGACCACCTCTGTATCCGATCTCGATATATTACTTTTAGTAGTGCAGAGATAATAAATAGATTCAAGAATACTGGTCTTGCCCTGTCCGTTACCACCAACTATATAGTTTAATCCGCTATTAAAATTTATTGAAGTATTTAAATGACTTCTGAAGTCCTTTAAAAAAACTGAGGAAAGGATCATACTAATTATTTAATCGAACGGGCATCAGCAGCATCATGAGTTCTTCACTCTCATTCATTTCGTTTGGTTTAATTATACATGCTTTTGTAGGAGAATGAAGTTTAAAAGTTATTGTCTCACTGTTAAGATGGGTAAGCATATCGTTAACATAAGAAGTATTAAATCCTATATCCATTGAATCGCCGTTATATTCACAAAATATATTTTCTTTAGCGTCAGATCCATGGTCAACATCTTCTGCACTTATTTCCAATTTGCTTTTACTAATGGAAAACTTAACCTGTTTTGATGATGATGCTGAAAATAAAAGCATTCTCTTAATTGTTGACTGAAGCTGTTGTTTATTCACTACTAGTAAGTTTTCATTTTCAAGAGGAATAACACTATTATAAGCGGGGTATTTCTCACCTATCAGCCTGGTGATAAATTCGCCGTCTCCGATTAGAAACGAAGCATGTGTTTTACTTAAGTATAATTTTACATCACCTTCGCCTAATTGTTTTACAAGAACCGATATTGCTCTTTCCGGCAGAATATACTGTTCGGTAACAGATGTTTTAATAGACTTATTTAAAAACTTAACAAGCCGGTGTCCGTCGGTAGTTACAAACCTCAATCCGTCAGAAGCAAATTCTAAAAGAGTTCCTGTCATAGCCGGACGCATATCTTCTTTGCTCATTGCAAAAGCTGTCTGGTCAAAAGCTTTTTTAAGATCAACTCCGCTGAAAACAACTTCCTTTTCTCTTGAAACATCAGGGATTTCCGGAAAATCTTCGCTAGGAGAATAGCTAAGATTATAAACACCGTTTTCGGTGGTTAATTTTATTTTAGAATTAGGTTCTGTTTCAAATGTTATCTGGGTATCATCCAGAGAACGTATTATATCATACAATAGTCTTGCCGGAATAACCATTTTAATATTTTCATCAGCAGCAACATTCAGTGAAGATCTGAGAGCAATTTCCAGATCCGTTGCACATACTGTGAGAGAGCCATTTTGAATATCAAATAAAAAGTTTTCCAGGATAGGCATTGGTGTTCTTGTTGGAACCGCCGGGATAATTTTAGATAAAAGTTTTTCTAAGACCTTGCTGTTGATCTTGAATTCCATAGTGAAAATTTCTCCTTTTGAAACGCAGTAAAATACTAAAAATAGAGAGGAATCTCAATTTGTATTGAAATTAAATTTTGGCAAGAGGAGTGAGTTAGAGCTCGTAAAAAACTCCAACTCACTGAAGAAATCATTAGATAATCTTATGGGTTTTCAAGAGGATCAGTTAGACCATTATAATCGGCTCTGTCTGTAACGCTCAGAGAGGCAAAAATGGTAAACGTTTCACCATCAAAATTAGAAACAAAAATTAATAATGCTTTTGTACCGTTAATGAAATTTATATCGCCGGATACAGGTCCTTCAGTTTGCACTGTTGCATTCTCAGGAGTCTGGAAAATAGTTATATAAGGATGTGTACCTTGCGGTATATCATCAAGAACAATTTTTTGTCCATCTGGAACAGTATATTCAGTAGCTCTGAAGTTAATCTTTATCTCGCCTCCGGAACGGTTATCAATAGTAAATTCATTTACATCAAGAGCATCGGAACAGCTGATAAAGCTGATAGAAATTAAGGCTAAAAGTGCTATTAAAAATTTCAGCTTTTTATTCATTTTATTCCTCATACAATGTTAAATTATTTTATTATTAGTGAAATTAGATTATTCTGCTTTAATAGTCAAACAGTAATTACTAACAAACAATTAATTAATATTAAATGTTTAAATAAATATTTATAAGATTTATAAGTGTGTTAATATGTTAACAACCCATAAATACTTGATTTAATAAGCAAAAATAAGACAATAATCGTACCGAAAATGTGTACATCTACAGTAAAATTAAGAGATATACTGAAAAGGGCTGATAACTAATTAAAAATCAACAAAATGTTAACATAAGAGATATACTTTATTAACAAGTTATCTACAGAAAACCGGTTAATTTTTCCTAAGAGGAACTTAATTCTATCTTACTTTTAAGGTTTCCTACCAGTTCCTGAACTATGATATCACTGGATAGAGCCTGTTCAATTGTGGAACATGCGTGTATAACGGTTGAATGATCTCTACCACCAAAGTGAAGCCCGATCGTTTTAAGTGAGGATTTTGTCATTTTGCTTGATAAATACATACATATTTGACGTGCAAGAACTACCTCTTTCTTTCTGGTCTTTTCCCTTACTTTGTTTTCGGGAACACTTAAATGTCCGCAAACAATTTTGGTAATATCATCAATAGTAACAGTAAGATTGCTTTTTCTTTCAGTTGCAACTTCACGAACGATTTTTTTTGCCAGCTCCAGAGTTATTTCCTTAGAGTTGAGCGAAGCATTTGCTAAAAGTTTTATAAGACAGCCTTCCAACTCTCGTATGTTGGATGTAATATGGTATGCAATGTATTCTATTATTTCTGGTGAAATTGTCATACCATAATCTTCAGTTTTCTTTTTTAGTATAGCTATTCGTGTTTCAAAAGCAGGGGGCTGAATATCTGCCTGAAGGCCCCATTGGAAACGAGAGATAAGTCTTTCATCCAGCCCCTTAAGATCTTTGGGTGCTTTATCAGATGAAAGAATAATTTGTTTGCGGGATTGATGAAGAGTATTAAAAATATGGAAAAACAGATCCTGTGTTTTTTCTTTGCCAATGAGAAACTGGATATCATCAATTATAAGAACATCCATGCTTCTGTAAAAACTTGAGAACTCATTTATTTTATTGGACTGAATAGATTCCACGAATTCTACGGTAAAGCTGTCGGAAGAAAGGTAAATAACTTTTTTATCGGCATAATTTTCAAGAATACTATTTCCTATTGCCTGTATAAGATGAGTTTTTCCAAGTCCGACACCGCCATAAACAAAAAAAGGATTAAATGATGTTCCGCCGGGATTATCGCTTATTGCACCGGCTGCCGCCCTTGCAAGTTCGTTACCTTCACCTTTAATAAAATTATCGAATCTGTATCTTGGATTAAGATGTGAATCAAAACCGTTCGTTTTTTTTTGTTCTACTTTTATTACTCTGGAGATGGCCTTAGTTTTTTCATTGTCAGCAGAAAAACTTTCATCAATACTTGCTGGTTCATCACTAATTACATAAGCAAGTTTTGCCCCGGGCCCAATTATCTCACCCAGTACTTTATGTATTAAAGAACTGTAATGTTCGTCAATCCATTCCCAAAAAAACTGACTGGGCAGTTGTACCTTAAGTGTAGAATCTTTTATGTCAACCGGCCTAATCGGTAAAAACCATGTGTTGTAGGTCATTAAGGTAACATTTTCTTTTATTTTGGTAAGGCAGTTTTTCCAGACCTGCGATGGGGTTAAACCTGAAGAAATTTTGTCTATTGTTGCTTCGGTAGCTTTTAAGTTATCCACAATGTTTTTGCGAAATAGTTTAATGAATTTAATAGAAATTAAAACAAAATATTTTAAGCATGAAATTTTACCAACAAGTTGTCAACATCATAAAAAGAGCGATAACTTATTATAAAGCAAAAGGTTAAGGGGTGTCTTTTCATGCTGATACACATTTTTAGATGTAGACGACAACGAAATCTAAATCCTGATTTTTGTGAAACATTTTCACAAAAACGGGTTATCCACAAATTACCAACATACTTTTTAAGAGCTTGTTGAGGTCAAAAAATAGAAATATAAGTTCTACTCCGCAAATTAATTCGACATATTATTGCCGGAATTTTCTTTAGTGTATATATTTCAAAGAAATAGATGTCCTTTAATGTTGTAAATATTTAAGTCAACCAATATATTTGCAGACTTTATAAGATAATTAGGAGTAAAAAATGAAAAGAACTTATCAACCAAGTAATAGAAAAAGAAAAAACAAACATGGTTTCCGTGAAAGAATGAAAACCAAAAACGGAAGAAGAGTCCTGGCAAGCAGACGCGCTAAAGGAAGAAAAAAATTAACAGTTAGTGACGAATAAATTTTGAATTGAAAAAACATTCTCTTTCTTCAGACGAAAGAATAAAAGGTAAAAAATCTTTTGATCGCATTTTTATTTCCGGCAAAACGGTTCTTTCTGCAGATAAAAAATTAAAAGCTGTTTATATACACGATACGGAGTTAAATAATCCGGGGGTAAAAATAGCAGCTGCGGTATCAAGTAAAGCCGGAAATGCTGTTTGGAGAAACAGGGTAAAAAGATTGATCAAAGAATCTTACAGACTGAATAAAGAATCAATAGATGCAAAATGTAAGAAAGAAAACCTTATACTTAGAATAGTTTTTTCTCCAAATTTTTTGAATGAAAAAAAAAATAAAAAAATAAGTTTTCAGGAGATATTATCTCCGGTACTCGATATTATCTATAGAATAAAGAATGAGATATAATCCATCCGCCTCACTCGGATATAAAAATAAACCCCTCGCTCCGGAGATAATTCTTTTCTTAAGGCAGCAAATTTTTAAGGCATTGTAATGGATAAACAGACCACATTAGCATTTATACTTATTGGCGCAATACTATTAATCTGGCTTTATATAACAGCTCCTGACCCGTCACAAGCTCCACCTCAGCAGCAAACACAGGACACCACTGATGTTGCAAAAGAGCAGGAAGAAAAAATAGTTGATGATAGTTCCTTAATAGAACAGGACGAAAGTATTTTTCAGGAGGCGGATCAATCATTATTTGCCGTTAAGGATAAACCAGAAGAGATTGTAAGAATAGAAAACGATGTGGCAGTTTTTGAATTTTCTACCATAGGAGGTAACTTTAATAGAGTTTTTCTAAAGCAGTTCAATAACTGGTATTCTGCCGGAGAAGGTAACGGGGAAGTACAAACAAAGCATCTTGTTCAGCTTATTCATTATTCACTTGGCGGAAGTTATGATGTGGCTTTTGTGTCATCAGAAGGCAGGGCAGTTAATACAGGTAAACTTGCTTTTAATTATGAACAAAAAAAATATCTGCATGTTATTTCGGGAACGGATTCTGTAAGAATAGATTTTACATACAATATTGATGATACCCGCTCTTTAACCAAGTCCTATCTTTTTTACGGTGACAAATATATTATTAAAAACGACATTAGATTTAAGGGATTTAACAACCTTATAAGCAATAACAGTTTTGACCTGGTGTGGAATAATGGAATTAGATTTGTTGAAGAAAACTCAGTAGATGAATCAACTTTCAGTGATGCCATTGTTTATTATGGAGATGAAGCCGTTGATATTGACGCATCTTCACCTGTAGAAAAAGTAGTTAAAGAATTCCGCGGACGCGTAGACTGGGTTGCCGTCAGAAACAAATATTTTGCCGCCATTATAAAGCCGGAAAACAAAAATAACGTTGAAGGCGCTTATGTTGAAGGCACAAGAGAGGTTTATCCAAACGAAGGAGTAAGAGAATTTTATAACGCAAGATTGATTATTCCATTTAAAAACACACAAGACGAAACATATTCGTTTACAATATTTCTTGGTCCGATTGATTACGATATACTCTCCGAAATGGATAAATCTTTAAGATCCATAATAAATTTCGGCGGTTTTTTTGGATTGAAGTTTATAGTTCGTCCAATAGCCGAGTATATTTTATTACCGCTGTTCAAATTTCTTCATGCTTTTATTCCGAATTACGGAATTGTAATTATAGTATTTTCACTTATTATAAAAATAGTAGTATACCCGCTTACAAAATCCAGTTATCGCTCCATGAAAAAAATGCAGGCACTTCAACCGAAAATTGCCGAGATAAAAGAGAAGTATAAAGACGACGCACAGAAGATGAATAAAGAAACGATGAAACTATATTCAACTTACGGTGTTAATCCTGCTGGGGGCTGCCTTCCAATCCTTCTTCAAATGCCGATATTTATAGCACTGTGGGGGTTGTTTCAGGCAGCAATAGATTTAAGACAGCAGCCCTTCTTTTGGTGGATTCAGGATCTTTCACGTCCCGATGTTATTTATGATCTCGGATTTAAGATGCCTTTATTCGGCATTCAGCAAATAAGCGGATTGGCAATTTTAATGGGCTTAACAACATTCGTCCAGCAAAAAATGACAATGAAAGATCCAAAACAGGCAGCGTTAGTATATATTATGCCCGTTATGCTTACAATACTTTTTATGACCTTCCCTTCCGGATTGAATCTGTATTATTTTATGTTTAATCTTTTTTCAATTGCTCAACAGTATTATATCAATCATCAGACAGGTGACGTGGAACTGGTACCGGTTGCTAACCCGAAAAAGAAAACAGGTTTTATGCAGCGATTAATGGAACAGGCAGAGCAGCAGTCAAAACAGCAGCAAAAAAAGAAAAAATAATTTTATTTGTTCGGTTTGGAATTTTTCAAAACGCCATTATTCGTTTATGAGAAAAATCACCTACATAATAGTTTTCTCACTCACGATATTCTTATCGAATACTTTATCTCAAAATATAATTGAGATAAAATCAGAATTAATAGAAGTTGATCTTCCTTTCGGATTAAAAAAGTTAATACCCAAACAAAAACCAGTTGTTGGTATTGCTCTAAGCGGCGGCGGTGCGCGCGGTTTATCACAAATAGGTGTTCTAAAAGCACTGGAAGAACACAGCATAATTCCGGACCTGGTTGTTGGTACCAGCATGGGCAGCATTGTGGGAGGATTATATGCATCCGGTTACGATATTAATGCGCTTAATGAAATTGCAACTTCTACTAACTGGGACGAACTTCTTACAATAGCGAGACAATCGAACAGAAAAGAATTGTTCGTTGATCAGAAAATTTCAGAAGATAAAGCAGTGCTGACACTAAGGTTGGATGGGCTTAATCCGGTTCTGCCAACAGCTTTTAATGACGGACAGAAACTATCAAACTACCTAAACATCATTACCTTTAATGCACCAATTCAGCCAAATAAGAACTTCGATTTGCTAAAGAAAAGATTCAGGGCGGTTTGCACAAATCTTGTAACGGGAGATCCCGTTATCTTAAATAGCGGTACCCTGAGCAAGGCACTGCGAGCCAGCTCAAGTGTAACTTTTTTTCTTCCGCCCGTTCAAATGGATTCTTTATTACTTGTTGATGGAGGACTTGCAGAAAACATACCCGTAAACATAGCAAGAAAAGAAGGTGCAGATTTTATTATAGCAGTTAACACAACAAGTCCCCTGCATAGTGAAGAGAGACTGGCCACCCCCTGGATAATTGCGGATCAAATTGTAAGCATACCAATAAAGCATTTAAATAGCCAGCAGCTTGATTCGGCAAATATAGTAATTACGCCCGATTTGAACGACAAGCCGGCGGGAAACTTTAATGATATTGAAAACATCATTCTCTCCGGATACAACGCAACGATTGGTTCTGTCCAGTCAATTAAAGAAAAATATGATTCACTATATCAATCAAGCATTACAGAAGACGAAGTGTTTTTTGAAAATCCTTATTTAACAGGAGAGTTTTCTTTATCGGAAAAAGAAATTTTAGATAAATATGTATCTGAAAAACCGGTTTCAAACAAATATCTGTTATTAGCAATTAATGAATTAATTGCTTCAGGAGAGTATGTTGATCTAAGCATAATGGTTACCCAGAATGGAGATATATCGGAAATTAAAATTATCAAAAAATTTAATCCTGTTATTAAAAGAATAGATCTTATTGGCTCCTCTGCAATAAATTCGGATCGGACAGGAGAAATATTTTCATCACTTTACGGCAAGCATTACAGTGCACCAAAACTTCTAAATGCACTAACAGAACTGCTTAAAGAATACAGGCAGATAGGCTATTCACTTGCTAACGTATCGGAAATTATCTTTAACGGAGAAGATGGATTAATAAAAATTTATATTGATGAGGGAATAATTTCTTCAATAGTTACAGAAGGAAACACCCACACAAACAAGAACGTGATTACAAGAGAATTTGCAGTAAAAGAAGGAGACTTTTTCAATATAGACAGGATTTCAAAAGGTCTTATAAATTTACGTGGCACAAAACTATTTGAAGACAGCGAAGTTTTTCTAAGAAAAGAAAATGGGAAAAACATACTTGTTATAAAAGTAATTGAAAGGCAGTCGCAGCTATTGCGGCTGGGCTTTAGTGTTGATAACGAAAGACGGGCTCGTCTTTCTGTTGATGTTCGTGAAGAAAACCTTTTTGGCAGTGGCACCGAACTTGGGCTGATTTTTCTAACCAGTGCCAAAGACAGAGGTGTACAATTAGAACACAGGTCAAACAGAATTTTTGATACATATTTCACATATAAACTGAACGCATTTTATAATTTTGAAGATATATCTGCTTATAGAGATAAACCGCAGACATCTAAGTCCAGATTTTCAAGAGAAAAGACAGGAGAATACAGGCAAATATTTTTAGGCGCCTCATTCGGAATCGGCACACAGGTTGAAAGATTTGGCAATCTAATTTTCGAGGGAAAGTATCAGCTAAACAGGGCAAAGAGTATTTTGGAATCTCCTATTCTTCCGCAAAAAAACACTTTGGTCAGCTTAAAAGTAAATGCAACAATAGACACACAAGATAAATATCCATATCCCGAAAATGGAATTTTCTTCAATGGTTTTTATGAAACAGCACAAACATTTTTAGGCGGCGATATTGGTTTTACTAATGTTGGTTTTGATTACAGAAATTTTTTGAGACTGTCTTCCGTTAGTGTTTTATCGACCCGGATAAATATGGGTTTTGCAGACAAAACCCTTCCCCTTACTCAGCATTATTCATTAGGCGGGTTAGACTCTTTTTTTGGAATGCGAGAAGATGAATATCGCGGAAGACAACTATTTTTAACATCGTTAATGTATCGTTATAAACTTCCTGTATCTATTTTCTTCGACACGTATGTGCAGGCAAGGTATGATCTTGGAAACGCGTGGGAAATTCAGGAACAAATTAAGTTTAAAAATCTTAAACATGGCATCGGTATTGGAATATCCTTAGACACACCAATTGGTCCGGCAGAATTTGCTTTGGGCAGAAGCTTTATTTTTGTTAAAGATATTCCGGAAAACCCTATCAGCTGGGGAGATGTACAGTTTTATTTTTCTATTGGATATTATTATTAGAACAATATCCAGCCTCTTGCAATTTCATTATTAATTTGGTTTGTATAAATCTTTTTAAAAGTAGTTTTTCATATCTTTTGTAATTTAATAACAAAAGCTGGCGTGCTAAAAAGTAATAAGTTTAATTTTCAGCCAGAGTCCTTAGTGTCTGTTACATAACTCCGAAAGTGTCATTTCAATATGTCACTAAAAAGATTTCTCCCGTTGGTCGAAATGACAATTATGTGACTTCTGCAACAGAGCCTTTAGTCTCTGCGACGCTTTGGGCCAGGCGGTTTCAAACATTTTCTGATATTCTTCATTAGTCTCTGTCTCAACAACCAATTCAGTTTTTCCATTGGCATCCTTAACCGTAAGCAATTTATCATTTAAGAATAAAAGTGTGGGTAAAATTTTCTGCTGATTATTTGTTTTGTTAACATCTATCTGCCTTGATAAGCCATCTTCTTCAATTACCCAGGCATACTTCAGACCCCAATCATAATCATCTAATGGAAATATTACCTGTCCGCCTACAGCCTTAATATCGAACCACAAAAATTGAGCTATCTTTTGCATAGCTCCTTATAATTCTTTAAATACTTCTAAAATTTTCACGAAGTCTTCTCAGGATAAATTTAATTCATTAGAAGATTCCCGCTTTCGCGGGAATGACGGGCAGCTTTTATTGTTTATGCGCAGAATAACCAACCATCCACTGAACCCCAAACTTATCTACAAGTGACCCGAAATAATCTCCCCAAAACTGATCGGCCATTGGCATTTCAATATTCCCACCTTCCGAAAGTCCTGTAAAAAATTTATCAGCCTCTGCTTTACTTTCCGCATCAATGTAAATGTACATATTGTTACCAAAGTTAACCTTAAATCCCATTGAAGTAAGAGCATCGGTTGCCATAATCATATTGTTTGGTCCCATTGGCAAGCTCATATGCATAACTTTTTGTTTGTCTTCAGGGCTCAGGTTTTCAGATCCGGGAGTTCCGTCAAAACGAAAAATTCCACCGGGAAAATCGCCGCCAAAAATCTTTTTATAAAAATTAAATGCTTCTTCTGTGTTGCCCGGGAAATTCAAATATGGATGAATTGCTTTCATATAGTTGCTCCTTTTATTTTAGTTAAAGTTAAACTTCAGTTTTTAGTTAATAATTCAAAAGCTCCTTAATCACTTTTCTTGCCATAAATTCTAATGCTTTTCCTCTATAAGAAAAGTCATTAAATGTTCCAATGATGTATGATTCTGTTAATGGATGATAAAACATGAAAGCACCTGTTACACCAACGCACCCCCAGCAGTTAAACTTTTCAGGCATGATTATGGGAATAGTTTTCATTTTCCATACTGAATATCCATAATTGAAACCAACCGTTGGGAACCCCATGTTAACATCATCATCTATCATTCGATTCAAAGTTTCTCTTTTTATAATTTTATTGTTTAACAGCGACTTCATAAACAATAAATAATTATCAAGTGGGGCAATAACACTTCCCCCGGCATAGTCTATCTGGTGAACTCCATCGATGGAATTAACATCAATACCCTTTATGAACAGCGGTGCGGCGGGTAAACCAGATTCAATTTTAGGCTTTGAAACACCATGCATATAAGCATGCTGCATACCCAAGGGTTCGAAAATTAATTCATGCATTACTTCGTGAAATTTTTTACCAGTAATCTTTTCCACTATCAAGCCAAGAAGATAATAGTTGGTATCTGTATAGAAATGTCTTTTTCCGGGAGTTGCGACCGGCTTTAAATTCTCCTTGCCCCATATAAGTGCTTCCCCAGGTGTTATTTTAAACATCGGATTGCTTGTCATTTTTTTCCATAAATGATAAAACACATCATTTAATCCGGACGTCTGCATCAGCAAATGTCTTATAGTAATTTGGTCCGAATAATCCATTCCTTTGTAAATGTGTAAACCACTCATTAACTCAGCATCGAGATAATTTCGGATAATGTCATCAAAATCCAACTTTCCTTTTTCAAAAAGAATACTGATAATAGTTGCCGTAAATAATTTACCAACACTAGCCAGATGAACCGGCTGGTTTATGTGCGCCTTTATATTGCCGGTATTTCCCTCTGCGACCTTAAGGTCGACATTTAACTTATCGGAGTAAACCAGCAAGTATGCCGACTTAACTTTTTTATCTTTTTGAACTTGTCTTCTAAAGAAAGATTCTATTTTTAATTCAACAGCTTTCTCATTCATTGTATTTTTATTTTCTTGTAGATTTTCTAGAAGAACATATTATAAAACTCTATAGTTGCTTCTAAAATGAAAATCAGCGTTTATAAAAAACCCACGTTAATTATAATATTAACCAATTATCTGTTTTTTCTTTTTCTTTTTATTGACAGCAGTGACCACAACCAAAACAAGCACAACAAACAAGATAAAAGGCCATAAACTTGTCAGTATAATTATAAACCACAATAGATAATTCCAGCCGTTTTTAAGTGCCTGGAAAAATTTTGAAAAGAATCCAAATGGCGATGAAACTTTTTCATAGTAAGTAATAGTAAGACTGCTTAAAGCCATCCTGTTTTTCAGATAGTTTAACCTGCCTTCGAGTGATTCTATTTCTGAACGGAGTTTTCCAATCTCCCTTTCAATATTAAGAATTTCATCAACACGATTGGCTTGTTTCAATATTTCTTTGTATCGGGCCTCAAGTTCCTTTTTAGTTTTTACCCTTGCCTCAACATCAATAAACTCTTCCGTTACATCTTTTGAATTAATGTTTTTACTGTCGATTTTTTCAGCAATCTCAGAAATCTTTTCAACCAGAAGATCAAATTTATTTTCCGGGACACGAACAGTTATATTGTGTTCGATTCTGTATTTATAATCAAAAACATTTTCGTCACCTATATATCCGCCAAGGGCTTGTAAAGTTTGCTTAATAAAGGATTGTGTTTCTTTTACGCTTGAAGTTTCAAACCGGATATTGCCCTCCTTAATGATCTTGCGGTCAAAACCGGCAGAAACATTATCTTCGACACTAAGGGGCCCGGGCTGCATTTCAAGTGTATCAGTATAGATACTGCGGTCACTGCCACCCGAATCACAAGCACTAAGAAACAAAAAAAGAACGGCGAGTAAAATAATTCTTGAAACAAACCATGTTTTTGTTGATATAGACATATTTATATCCGATATAAAGTTTATAAATATTTTTATTACAGATAACCACGGACAATATAAGAGGAATTAAAAGAAAGAGGCAAGTTTATCGCTTTTTATTTTGCGAGTTTTAATATTCGTGCTGCACCAAACATAACAAGAATAAAAACTGCTGAGCCGACAATAAGATCCGGTAAGCTTGAATTAAACCAGAGCACTAAAACTCCGGCTAAAATAACACCAAGGTTAATAATAACATCGTTCGATGTGAAAATCATACTGGCACGCATATGAGCTTCACTGCTTTTTGATTTCATTAGAAGATAAAGACAGATTGCATTTGCAATTAAAGCAAAGACAGAAACAATTATCATCGTCTGAAAGTCTGGTAATCTTTCAACTCCAATAAAACGGCGAACTACTTCCACAAAACCAATAACAGCAAGTGTGATCTGAAAATAGCCGGCAATTCGTGCGATATTCTTTTTTCTTTGAAGCGTTCCACCGACAGCGTAAAGACTTATAGCATATACAAAAGCATCGGCAAGCATGTCAAGACTATCGGCAACCAGCCCCATTGATCTTGAAATAAGCCCCGTAATCAATTCAATTAAGAAAAACGAAAAGTTTATTATTAAAACTATCCAGAGAACTTTTCGTTGATTTGACTGTTCTGCAAAAATGGTTTGATCTGTTTCTTCGTTAGAAATCACTTTACTGCCAAGGTTCAGCCCTTCAATTGCTTTCTCTATTTGTTGAAGATTTCCCTGATGAAATACAGTCAGCTTGCGGTTTGGAATATCAAAATCAAGATTTACAACATCTGAAAAACCATTCAGTTTTAGTTTGATCAGATTCTCTTCGGAAGGACAATCCATTTTAGGTATTTCGAAAACAGTTTTTTGCATGAACCAAAAATCTATTTTTTGCTTCGCGTTAAGATCGTCACAATAGCTGTAGTTATAATTCCCATAACAGGTGTAAAAATGATAGTCTGAATAATATAACCTGACAGGTTGAAATAGCTTTCTGCATCATCTCTGGTCATTTTATTTTCTTTTACGGAATACTCGATGATGTTCTTGAAATAGTCAGGTGTAATAATAGTTGATGTTATATATTGTGTTAAGGGACTTAGAACCGTAACAATCAGGGTTATAATTAAACCGGAAATAAATCCCTGCTTATAAGACATAATACCATTGTAAAAATTCCTGCGTTTATCCAGCAGAGCAAAAACGTAAACAGCTATTGCGGGAATGGCAACAAAGTTTGTAAAGATATGATGCTTGTCAATATTGGCATCATGAAGTCCTGCCAGCTTTTCAAGCACCATCCAGAGAAGCATCATAACAAAAAAAAAGATTGCCCATTTGATTTCGATTTTAATATTTTTCATACCTGCCTTTTTGTTTAATTGATTTTATATTTTCCGATTTTTAATGCGGCCTTAAGATATACAGGCAAAGCAGCAGAGCCGTACCAGCTATATAGATCAACATCGAGAAGTTTTGAGTTAATGGCAGGATCAGTTAGAACAAGCTCCTCAGCTTCTTTTATCGTTGGAACATTAAAAATAAAAATACCGCGATAGTTTTTTTCATTCTTTCCAAGAGGCCCTGCAACAATAAGTTTTCCTTCATCAACCAAACGACTGATGTTGTTCATATGTCCCCGAAAGCAGCTGTCGATAAATGCCTTATCGGTTGTTGTATTGCTGCCGGTTTTCAGAATTACAAGGACATAACTTTTCATCCCGTAATCATCGGCACCTAATTTTTGTGCAAGCGTGGAGTCGTAATCGGGATTAGGATTTTGTGCAAGTGTGGAATAAGAAACAAACAGCGATAAAAGTATTATTAAAATGAATTTCATAATAGCTCTCTACTAATGATTGAATTATTTAATTAAGAAGCAACCGGATTGCCAGGTAAAAATAATTATTTCTCAGCAATAACAAGCATTTCAAAATCTTCGGTTGTCAGCTTATCATTCCGGGAAAACGCCCCAAGCTTTGCACCGAATATATCAATTTTCTTGAAACCAAGTGATTTAAGCAGCCACGTGATTTCGGAAGGGACATAATATCGTTCATTGCACTCAAGAGTTTTCTTATTACCGGAATCATCAACGATTTCTGTTATGTTGTGATCACGGAATGTCATAAAATCAAATGTGTTGCTGCGGTATGTTGCATTATCGCCGACAGAAGTAACGGCACAGAATTTTTCTACTGAATGATAAAGAGGGAAAAGTCCGTTTAAAGTCGTGAATATAAATTTTGATTTATCCTTAAGAGATTTTGTTACGCTTTTCAATATCTCAAAATTCATTTCATCAGTTTCCATTAGAGGGAAACCGCCTTCGCATAGCATTACGGCGACATCAAATTCTTTATTGAAGGGCAAATCTCTCGCATCCTGTTTTTGAAAATCGATTTTAAGATTTTCTTTAGCTGCTTTTTCCCGCGCAAGAGCAAGCTGTGATTCGGATAGATCAACTCCCGTTACAGAGTAACCTCTTTTTGTTAATTCAATTGAATGTCGTCCTGTTCCGCATCCGACATCAAGTATCCTCAATGATTTGTTATAATTCAGTTCCTGCTCTATAAAATGGCATTCACCGATCGTTCCTTGTGTGAAAGATTCTTTATCGTAAGTCTTGGCGTAATTTTCAAAGAGAGACTCGTACCATTGTTTTTTTATCATTTCTAACACCGCATAAATTAAATGTTTAATTTTCCTGTTTTTTCAAGAGCTTCAGTCAATTCTTTGGTTTTATTTGTTCCAATCAGCAGTTTTTTGTTATTGATAAAATCAAGCTGCAAGCCCTGATTTCCAGATATGTTGATTGCTTTATTTTTACCAAATCCACGCAAACCCCAGCCGCCATATTCTCCAATAGGGCTATATTGTCGAATACTACATTTAGAGATTTCGCTCCACCTATATTCTTTAAATTTTAATTGAAACGGATAAAATCTGACATAAATTTTTTCTTCTGATATACGTGTTTCCAGGCGGAAGATTAAGAAGAGTAGAATTAAAATCAAAGTAAACACAAACGAAAGAGTTAAGATAATGTTAGGTTGAAAAATGGCAACATATAAGAACAACAAATTAATCCCTATTAAAATTGCCCACAGCCACCACTGGTTAAATCTTTGTTTTTCGGAGAAGAGAATTTTGCCTTCCATAAAACCTAATTTTTTTTCTTTTATTCTGATAGTGTTGTTCGGATTATTTTAACGAATCATAATTTCTTTTGATGACTGTCCAACTTGCTTGTTAAATTGTGATACCGGAACTGAAAGTCTTGTGAAAAAGCCGGCCCTTTATTATTTACTATTAAGCTTGATTATTATGTGCGATTTATTTCCTTCGTGTACAAAATCGAGAGCATTAATTTTATCTTATAAACCGGGGTTATTCTTCTATAATACCGTTTCTTATTGTCAGACTTATTAGTTTATATCCACCATCCGTTTTTAAAAAGTCAAAATGGTCCTGATAAAAGTCTTCTGCATTTTTACGAGTTATTACAACATTCATAACCGGATATTTGCCTGTTAGCGGTTGTCCGCAGTTGTTGAAATAGATTTTAAATTCTTCGTCTTGAAAAATTCCTGAATTCAGCCCATCAATAGATACGAAAAAATCCTGTTCGGGATTTTGAATCACTGAAAGCCGGTCTTTTATTAACATGAAGTTCTTTTCAATTATTTTAGTAGCAGACGCGCTGACCCAACCCTCTTCGTCTTTCCAGAATGTTAACCGGCCATAGCATACCCGGACTAAATTTTGTGTCGTAAAATTGTCGAGCAGCGAATGTTTTAACCAAATTGAAAAATCCTTTTCGTAGTTAATGAAAGAATGAATTTTTCCGTCAACTCCTGAAAAATATTCTCTGTTAGAAGCATCATCACTTTTGTCTTGCAGTTGGTGAGAATAAAAATCAAGTATTAAGCTGTCAGTAAAGTTTTCGATAATCACTCTGTTGTTTGTATCTATCAGCATAGTTTGCCCGCCTATCCAGGAAAAGTGATTACAATCTGAATGTTGATGTTCTTCCCAATACTTTTTTTCTGCGTCTTTAAGTGCTATTACCAGGCCATTATTTACTTCCGTCATGTCATTATAAATCGCAGGAATTACAACCTCGCCATTCCTGTTAAACAATCCGACTTTTTCTGCCTTTTTATCTTTGAACCTTATAAAGGTTTCGCTTTCACAGTCAGGAGTGTTGTCAAAAAGGTAAATACTGTCCCGTCCAAACTGTCTTCCGGATTTTGTCAGATAATAAATATCAAGTTTATCATCCAATTCTTCTGAAGCAATGAAAATGTGTTCAAGCCTGATTACAAAAGAGAACCCGCTGAATTTAGGTTGAATTACAATAAGTCCGGAGTTGTCTTTAAAGCCGAATTTTTCTCCATCTTCATCCCAGAAGGCAGTCCAATAGTTGTTCTGCTGGGAATATGAAAATGTCCCGCAAAGAAGTAGAATGTATGTGAGGATTATGGTTTTCATTTGATCATAACCATAGTATTGTATTTACGGAGTTACGGTTTTTCAACTTAAATTGTTTACAACAGAAACAAAATTCTGTTAAGCTGATATAATTCCCCGACTCATTTACTTGACCTCATTATGTTTTCAAATCTAGTATTGCTTATTGGATGATGACTTATAACCTGACCATCATTTACTATACAAAAAGTTCCAAAAGCACAAGGCACACTTTGAACAGCTTTAACATCCTGCATATCAATAAGATTTGTTTTGAGTTTCAGTTTATGGGATGTTTTCATTATTGCATCAACATTCTTTATCGAATAAGGACACTGAGGCGAACGGAAGATTGTTAATCCGTCAGAATAATCCTGTGCAGACATATTTTTGAATGAAGGATTTTTAGTCTTCGGATCAAATTTAATTGACAACAACTCAAAATCAGGTTTTGCGATATCTACTGATTCAAATCCGTTCTTAATGAATATATCGCGTTTTGCCATGAACGAACCTTTTCTTACAACAACAGCAACACCATTCATTTTAGCACTCCTTGCTTCTTCAATACATTTATGAAGCAATAAAGTTGCATAGCCCTTTCCCTTAAACTCATTCCTGAACCCTACAAAAACACAGTGAATGAACAAATAGCCTTCAGCATTCACCGGTCGGTGTGCATATTTTCCGGGAATATATTCAATCATACCCTGGTACCCACCGGTTTTTGAAAAGAGACCTTTAATTCTTAAACCTTTAGGATAGTATTCTTTAAACCACTCAATTTTTCTTCTCAACTCCAGATGCTTCTGAACATCTTTATATCCGCATACACCATAGTCGGCAATATTAAGCGGAGTGAAGTCAATAATTTCAATATCACCATTTTTCATTTGATTGTCTTTATTCTCAACAACGGATAATTAGTTATATAATGTGTTTTATATTTTTTTGCTGAACTGCTCTCCGTTTGCGGGAAGAAGGATTCGGATGAGTTCATTTAACAATCGTATCTCTCTCTTTCATTATACTCTCAGTTTCTGAGCGCGCAGCTATTATTTTCTGATAATGCTCAAATCTACTATCTCAATAAATGTCCCAAGCATAACTCAACAATTTCAACAGAACCGCTTTTTGCTAAAGAGATAAAATATCCTTTTTCTCTACCTTCTTTGTAAACTTCCAATCCGTTACCAAAACATTGGTAAGACAATATTTTGTTTAGTTGAATACTCAACGGTTTGTTTCCAGGAAAAGGATGAAGTAAAAGACGTTGATTGGAAATTATAAGAACTCCCTGTGAAGTTTGGACCAGCCGATCTTCTTTGACAATATTTCCTTTATGAGCGCCAATACGATATCGAACGCCCTTAACCAAAGGAATACTTATGCCTTGCGACCCACCACTATAACCCAAGCTTACAGATCTCATTTCATTGAGAACGGCCTTCTCTGCAAAGTGTACAACTTCGCCCTTTTTCAGAATCACTTGTGAACCCCCAGATATTTGGACATTTATCGTTGGTAAACTTTCTTCTTTCCTAATTGAGTTAACATAAATGTAAGGCCGCACCTGATCATCAAATTTTATTTCTTCGTTTGATAAATCAAAAGCATCCTGAATATTTTTTAATACCTCGATTTCTTTTTCTTCAAGTTCTTTATCAGATTCGAATTCATTATACACTTTCAAGTATAAATTGATTAAAGATTTTTTATCATGGTTTTTTAGAATTTTCAAGAGGTTTTCAGAGATATCCTTATTCCTTATTATTTCTTCTTCTGCTTTTTTTAATTCATTAACTCTTTCTGCTTCCCTTTTTTCAAGCTCGGCCTTATTTGTCTTTTCACAATCTTCGCATAAGACCTTTCTAGAAAACAGAGATAGTTTCTTGCCACATATCTGACAAAATTTTGCCATTTGGGAGCACCTTTTATTTTTTAATTCTCTGATTCAACCAATTAATAAATATAAATAAGCAAATTTCTTTTACCCCCTCATCTCCTTAGCCATCTTATAAAGCTCCATATATTTCTCAGCAGATTTTTCCCAGCTAAAATCCAAATTCATTCCGTTAAGCTGTATTTTTTTCCAAATGTCTTTATGTTTGAATACATTTACGGCTCGCTCAACAGAACTGTAAAGCGCAAAGCTTGTATAATCATAAAATGAAAAACCATTACCGTGATCAAAACCAAAATGTTTTTCTTCGTCCCAGTCTTTCACTGTGTCGGCAAGTCCGCCTGTTTTTCTAACAATAGGAACAGTGCCGTACTTGAGACTGTAAATCTGGTTGAGTCCGCACGGTTCATAACGTGAAGGCATTAAGAACATATCCGCACCGGCTTCAATAAGATGCGACAGCTCATTATTAAAACCAATATAAGCACCAACCTTATGCGGAAAACGCTGACTGACAATTCTGAACAGACTTTCGTATCTGTCTTCTCCGCTTCCGAGGATCATAATCTGAACATTTAATTTCATCAGATCTTCAAGTGCGCCGGCAAAAATATCAAAACCTTTCTGCTGAACCAGCCGCGATATCATTCCAATTAACGGGACACTCTCATCAAACGGCATGTTGAAATGTTCTAAGAGAAATTTTTTGTTCTTAGTTTTTCCGCTCAGATCTTTTTTAGAGTAGCTGAATGGAAGAAAACGATCAACTTCCGGATGCCACTCGGTGTAATCAACTCCGTTTAGAATTCCGTAAACATCTTCTTTGCGTGCCCGCAGGATATTGTGTAAACCGGCTCCGTATTCTTCTGTTAAAATTTCGTGAGAGTATTTATTACTTACGGTGTTTATCAAGTCAGCAAACACAATTCCGGTTTTCATAAATGAAACAGAATCTTCAAATTCAACAGGTCCATCGGGATAGTAAAGATCACCGCGAATCTCGGCAGCCATTAAAGTTGATTTGGAAAATCTTCCCTGGTAACCGATGTTGTGAATTGTAAAAAGCGTTGCAGTATTATCAAACAAACGATCCCAGTTATAATTGTCTTTAATGTAAAGAGGAATTAATCCTGTCTGCCAGTCATTGCATTGAATAACATCAGGCGCCCATCCTAACCGTTGCAAAGTTTCAATAACTCCTTTGCTGAAAAGAATAAATCTCTCATCTTCATCGATATCGTTTGTATAAATTCTTCCACGGTGGAAGTAATGGGGACAATCAATAAAGTTAACTTCCACATTTGAATTAGGAAGTTTAGCTTGATGAAGATGGACGGAACATACAACTCCGTTTACACGAATCGGCATTTCACCAACATCCCAGTTGAAGCGCATGCCGTGAATGGACTCATCTATTGATGAATATTTAGGAATAAAAATCTTTACTTCACAGCCAAGCTTTTCAAGAGCTTTGGGAAGCGTACCGGTTACATCGGCTAGACCGCCGGTTTTTGCATAAGGGACACATTCGGATGATACAAAAGCTATTTTCATTTTAGTGATATTTTGTGTTTTAGAGATTTATTTGCAGACAGAAGAATTTGATAAACGTAACGCCGATTACAGAATTAATTTATATTACTAAGTGAATAATAAGCTATAATGAATTAAATTTCATCTTAAATTATGAATTAATTAAGGAATCTCATTTGTTTCATCTCTTTAGAAATAACCGGAGCATATCATGAAAAAAACAATTAACGACTTATTTGTTTACACTTCAGGCAACAAAAATAATAAACCAATAATTTTTGTTCACGGATTTCCTTACGATCACATGATGTGGAAAGAGCAAATAAAGGAGTTCAGTCAAAATTATTTCTGTGTCGCTTATGATATAAGAGGACTAGGTCAATCACCAGCCGGAAACGGACAATTCACAATGGAATCTTTTGTTGATGACCTTGAAACAATTGTTAATGAATTGAAACCGGAGAAACCAATCTTGTGCGGACTTTCAATGGGAGGATACATTTCTTTAAGGGCACTCGAAAGAATGCAGGATAAATTATCTGCCGCAATATTGTGCGATACAAAATCGGAAGCAGATCACAATGAAGGAAAACTTAAGCGGGCTGCCGGTATTAAAAGAATTAATACCGAAGGTCTCGCTCCTTTTGTTAAAGATTTTATAACAAATTGTTTTGGCACTTACTTCAGGCAAAACAAACAACAAGAACTGGACAGAATAATAGAAACCTCTTCACAATATGATCCGGCAGGAGTAAAAGGATGTCTGCTCGCTATGCTTGGCAGAACAGATACAACAGCATACTTAGAAAAGATAAATATACCAACCCTGCTTATATGCGGTGAACAAGATTCGCTCACTCCGCCTGCAGTAATGAAAGAAATGCAGAACAGGATTAAAAATGCCGAGTATGTTGAAATTGAAAATGCCGGGCATATGACGCCAATTGAAAAACCGGAAGAAGTCAATAGCGCAATAAAAAATTTCCTCAAGAAACTTTAATGCTGTTTTTGGAACCTTTTAAGAGATATTTTAATTGTTAGAAATAAATCATATAAAAACTAAAAGCAATTTTACGAATGGAAAACAGATGAACGATTTTGCAATATTTTTACTTCGCGTTACTTCCGGGGCATTTATGCTCTTTGCACACGGGCTGCCAAAACTAAATCGATTATTTTCCGGAGGGGAAATCAGATTTTCCGATCCACTGGGAATTGGCACAGTTCCAAGCCTGGCATTAGCGGTTTTTTCTGAATTCTTTTGTTCAATTCTGCTTATACTCGGATTATTAACAAGAGCTTCGCTGATTCCTTTAATAATCACAATGTTAGTTGCGGCTTTCATTCATCACGCAGGTGATCCGTTTCTGCAGATTGAGAAAGCTTTGTTGTTCCTTTTAATTTTTGTTGTGTTATTTTTAACCGGACCGGGAAAATTTGCACTTGGCAGGATTGTTAAAATAAAATCTGATAATAAGTTGATTAAATACCTGTTTGAGTAGAAGTAAGCTACAGGGGATTGAATAATTTGAAAACCAAAAATAATTTATAATAAATCAAACGAATCACGATGAAAGCCATATTAATTGATAAACCAGGTGGAGCGGAACAGCTAAAACTTGGTGAATTTCCGATGCCCGTTTGTGGTGAAGAAGAAATATTAGTTAAAGTAAAAGCAACTGCATTAAACAGAGCGGATATATTACAAAGAGAAGGTAAGTATCCTCCGCCTGTAGGCGCAAGCCCGATATTAGGATTAGAAATGTCGGGCACTGTTGAACAGGCTGGCTCAAGGGTTTTCAAATGGAAGGCTGGAGACAGAGTTTTTGGATTGCTTCCCGGTGGTGGTTACGCGGAGTATGCAGTAATCCACGAAAATATGGCGATGAAAATTCCTGCCAATCTTCCGTATGAAGATGCAGCCGCCATACCCGAAGCATTTTTAACAGCATTTCAAGCTCTTAAATGGCTTGGTGAATTAAAAGCCGCCGAGGTTGTACTTATTCATGCCGGGGCAAGCGGAGTCGGTACGGCAGCAATACAACTAGCCAGAGAAATCGGAGCAAAGATTGTCATTACAGCATCAAAAGAAAAACATAGGATTTGCAAGGACCTTGGCGCAGACTTAACAATCGATTATAAAACACAAAACTTTAAAGAGGAAGTTCTTAAGTTCACAAATAATTACGGTGCTGATGTCATAATTGATTTTATCGGCGGGGCATACTTTAAACATAATGTCGAAAGTTTAACAAGAGACGGGAGGCTTGTTCTTCTTGCAACTTTATCCGGTGGAAAAGCAGAAGAATTTGATATGCGTCAGATTCTTACAAAACGATTAAAGATTGTCGGCTCTACGCTTCGTTCACGTTCACTTGATTACCAGATAAAACTAACTAAAGAGTTTAAAGAATTTGCTTATGATAAAATAAAAAAGGGAATAATTAAACCGGTTATTGATGAAGTATTTGATTGGAAGTACGTTGAACAGGCACACATACGAATGGAAGAAAATAAAAACGCTGGAAAGATTGTTCTTAAAATTGATTAGTAGTTTCTGAGCTGATAAAAATAATTTTCCGCTTTGACGAATAAAATCGAATCAAACCAGGCTCAGCTTAGCGCCTCCTTTTTCTTTTCCAACTCATCCCATCGGTCGTAAAGCCTTATCACTTTTTCCTTTGCCTGTTCAAGCTCAAAATTAAGTTGATTGGTTTGTGTCGCAAATTTATCATAAAAATCGGGTGAAGTAAATATTTTTTCAATCCTTTCAACCTCTGATTCAGCTTCAATTATTTTTTTCTGAATAGAATCCAGTTCGAGAGCATCCTTATAACTTAATTTTTTTGGTTTAGCTTTGGTACGCGCTTTACTCAAGGGTAACTCCTTATTTACCTTCGTCGTTAAGCCATCAATCTCTTTTTCTCTCAGCATTCTTTTTTCTACATAATAGTCATAATCTCCCTCGCTGTAATAAATTTCGCCGTTACCCTCTAATGCAAGTATGCCGCTGCAGACACGATTCAGGAAATACCTGTCGTGACTAACAACCATTACACACCCCTCAAATGAAATCAGAGCCTCTTCAAGAATTCTAAGAGTTGGAAGATCAAGATCATTTGTGGGTTCATCAAGCATCAGGAAATTTCCACCCCGACATAAGATTTTAGCAAGTGTCAGTCTGCTTTTTTCTCCACCGGATAGTCTTCCAACAAGAGTGTTGATTCTATCGTCATTAAAAAGAAATCTTCGTAAATAAGTCCAGACATTTAATTGGTGTTTACCGAATTGAACAATTTCACTTCCCTCACCAATTGCTTTTATCACAGTGTCGTTATCATTCAGGAAGAGCCTTGCCTGGTCTACATAATTAAATTGCGTGCTCTCGCCTGATTCTATTTTTCCTTTTGTGGGAGACAGTTCACCTAAAATTAATTTAAGAAGAGTGGTTTTGCCAGCACCATTAGGACCAACCACGCCGATTTTCTTCCCACCCTCAAAATCAAAATTAAAGTTTTCAAAAAGTATTTTATCACCAAGTTTTATCCCGGCATTTTTTAATTCAACAACTTTTTTACCCAATCGTTCGGCAGGTGGAATTATAAGATCAACATTAATATCAACATCATTATTTTGCTGCGACGCTATTTCATAAAAATTATCAAGCCTGCTTTTGGCCTTTGTTCTTCTTGCCTTCGGTCCCCGCCTTACCCATTCAAGCTCGCGTTTTAAAAACATTTGGCGTTTACGTTCCTCAACTTCCTTAACTGCCTGCCGTTCGGCTTTATTGATAAGATATTCTGTATAATTTCCCTGGTATGAATAAAAAACAGCTGACGAAAGTTCAACGATTCTATTTGAAATTCTATCAAGGAAATAACGGTCATGAGTTACAAATATGCAGGTGCCTTTGTATTCTGCAAGAAAATCTTCCAGCCATTCAATTGATTTTGTATCAAGATGGTTTGTCGGTTCATCGAGTATCAACAGGTCTGGTTTAGAAATTAAAGCTCGGCAAAGTGCAACGCGGCGTTTTTCTCCGCCGGAAAGAGCTGAAATTTTTCTATTACCGTCGGGAGCGTTTAAAGACCGTATGAGAATATTTATTCTTTTTTCAAGATTCCATGAATCCATCCGTAAAATTGTTTCTTCAAGATGATGCTTGTTGGGTGCATCGAAAGGAGTGTTTTCGTATTCTTTAATTAAATTTGTTTCAGCTTCCGCACCGTCAAGAATATTTTCATAAACGGTTGATGATTCATTTAAACTGAACTCCTGTGAAAGAAATCCAGTAACAAGATTTTTTTTCTTTGCAACCTCACCGGAATCAGCCTGAATTAAACCGGAAATTATTTTAAGAAATGTTGATTTCCCTGCACCGTTTCTTCCAACCAGTCCGATACGGTCACCTTCGTGTACGCTTAATGATGCTTTATCAAGAATGATCTGTTCACCGAAATGAATTTCTAATTCCAGGGCGGTTAAGATAACCGGGGTAACATTTACAGCCATATAAAAATTCTGTTATTAATTTGAGGTGCAAATATAATGTAAGCAAAACAAGCAAGCATCGCCAGATATTTTTGACTTCGTGTTTTATTGGTTTAATTTAGCTTAAGATTAATACAAATATTTAACACGGATCCATCCTTTCGTAATGGAAAACAAATAATATGAACGAATTATTAGACATATTACACCTGGTAAAATCGCGTGTACCTTTAATTACAATTGAAACACGTGATGAAAAAGAAGCTGTTTCATTGATTGTAAATCTTGCAGGCACAATGAGAAAACCGGTTTACGGCTGGAATTTGGTTAATGGATTTTCATTAATGGATAAAAAAGGAAACATTCAGGGGTCAAACCGTTTAGAGCCAACGGAGGTTCTGCATGCAATTCATGAACAATACAAATCTGCTTTGTTTATTTTGATGGATTACCATCCATACCTGCAGAACGACAGGAATGTGCGGCTGATAAAGGAAATTGCCCTAAGTGCAGAGAGACTGAATAACACAATATTTTTTGTTTCAACTCAGATTGAATTACCCGATGAAATAAAACATCTTTCTGCAAAATATGAACTGGCTTTTCCATCAGAAGAAAAAATAAAAGCATTTGTAATGCAGATGATTAAAACATGGATGAATGAAAATCCGCAGAAAAAAGTACAGGTCGATGAGTCAATTCTGAACGTATTTATTAAAAATCTGCAGGGACTTTCATTCCCTGAAATAACACGGATATTATATAATGCATTAAAAGACAATGCGATTAACAAAGATGACATTCCGGAAATTGCCAAAGCAAAATACTATCTGCTGAATAAAGATAATGTTCTATACTATGAACACGACACTTCCTCTTTTGCAGAAGTGGGTGGATTGATAAAACTTAAAGACTGGCTTGAGAAACGAAAAAAGATTTATATAGGAGATATTAAAACTACCGGGATTGATGTTCCTAAAGGAGTTTTAATTCTTGGTGTACAGGGCAGCGGGAAAAGTCTGGCGGCAAAAGCAGTTGCCGGAACATGGGGAATTCCATTACTCCGACTGGATTTTGGAACTCTTTATAATAAATATTACGGCGAAACTGAACGCAAAACCCGTGAAGCACTAAAGATGGCAGATACAATGGCTCCTTGTATTCTGTGGATTGACGAAATTGAAAAAGGGCTGGGATCAGACTCGAATGACAGCGGTACTTCAAAACGAGTGCTCGGTACTTTTTTAACTTGGATGGCTGAAAGAAAAACCCTGGTGTTTCTGGTTGCCACTGCAAATGACATTCAGAATCTTCCACCGGAATTGTTGAGAAAAGGCAGAATGGATGAAATCTTTTTTGTTGATCTGCCCGATGAAGGAATAAGAAAAGAAATTTTTTCAATCCATCTTAAAAAAAGAAATTTAAACCCGGCTGATTTTGATCTTGATAAAATTGCAAAAGAGTGTGAAGGTTTCTCAGGCTCGGAGATAGAACAAGTGATTGTATCGGGGTTTTATATGGTTATCGGCGGATATATGCAGTTGAATACAGAATTGCTTCTGGACGAAATCAAAAAAACGCGTCCGCTGTCTGTAGTAATGTCGGAAAATATTAATGCTATGAGAGAATGGGCTAACGGAAGAACTGTACCGGCAAATTAAACGCAAATCGACCTTGTCCCGGTTTTTTATATGTAAACAGGCTTCTTACTTCATCATTCCGTACATTTTATTCTTTTCAGTCATTTTTATAAAGTAAATTAATCTTGTTCTAAATATATCCGGTCTGCTTCGTGCTGAATCTATCCAGCCGATTCTTATACGTTTATACGATTCAGGAAATGCCTGAAAATTTGTCCATACTTTTTTGTTGCTCTTAAGTTCTTCTAAAATGTCTTTTGGAACTTGAAATATTTCCTGCAGGTCAGAATAATTAAATGCATGTTCTATAGCTTTGAGTCCCCCGGCAGTCATTTTCTTTTGTTTAATTAATCTTTTTATACGTTCTTTGTTTAATTCAGACAGTTGGCTGTTCTTTTTGCGCGGAGAAAACCGTTGTACAAACTTTTCATCATCAATTTTTTTAATAATACTATCAATCCAGCCGAAACAAAGCGCTTCTTCAACAGCATCATTATATGGTAAACGGGGTTTTCCTGAACTCTGCTTGTAGAAAATCAGCCATATGTCTTTTTCGGTTTTGTGGTTTTGTTTAAGCCAGTTACGGAAGGTTTTCCTATCTGTGATGTAAAGTGTTTTCCCTATTTCCATATGCACTGATATTTCTAGTTTTTTAAAAAGTAAATTTTTATACGAACCTGCAATTTAGAAATTGATTTCCGGATGAAATGTAACAATTTGTGCGAAACTTTTTACAATAGTTTTACATAAGTCATTTTGATTTACACTCTTGCGGCTTTGATTATTTATCAACAATTGCTATGTTGAATCGAGGATAGTTACTCAGCTTAAGCCTAATTAGTTGAATACAAATAATGTTTAAAGGAAAATAATGGAAATAATAATTCCGGCTTCGGATACGATGAAAATGGAAATAGCTGCCAAAACAGAAATGCTCAATCATCTTGAACAGAAAGTTAAAGAATGGATTGAATCTCATTTATCAAAACGAAAACTGTGGTTCTCAAGTGATTTTCTTCCGGCTGATGAAAAGATGAATGATGACCAGGAAAACAATATCAAAAGATTGAGAGAACGAGTACAGGGATTACCGGATTCAGTAAGAGTTGCAGTTGCAATTAATCTTTTAACAGAAGAAGGTCTCCCGCATTTTCACAGAATAATTGCAAAGCATCTTGGTGATGAAAGTTTTTGGGCTAAATGGAACAATATGTGGACGGCAGAAGAAGACCGGCATGGCGGCGTATTAAGAGATTATGCACGCGACGGAAGACTATTCAACTTTAAACAAATTGAAATGATGCAGTATCATTACCAGGAATCCGGCTTCAATCCTGATTGGGATAAAGATCCGTACAAAGTTTTTGTATACACAACTCTTCAGGAAAGGGCAACGCAAATCTCGCATAAAAACACAGGTAAGCTTGCCGGAGAAAACGAACCATTGTTAAACGGAATTCTCAGCAATATTGCTGCCGATGAAGCCAAGCATTATACTTTTTATAGAAATGTATTTAAGGAAATATTAA
>DATHSU010000054.1:0-16584 GCA_035463895.1 Ignavibacteriaceae bacterium
ATTGAAGCAAGAAGAAAATATTCAGATAAAGATATAGTGGAAGCTTTTCGTGCATTGCTAAACGCAGACTTAGCTAATAAAACAACACAAACTGACCAGAGAACCATAATTACACTTCTTATTGCAGAAATTATTGTTTAAATGTATTGTCTGCTCAATTGGTGCTGTAATAAACTCTTTATGAATTAGAATGCTTTTTAGCACTTTTAATGTTCAAATATAATTTCACAATAACTAAAATTATTTTTAGTTTGACAATCGATTCTTAATAACATTTTGCAGGACTTTCTGATGAAACACTTTTTCACTCTTCTTTTCGTACTAATTATAACTTCCATTGTATTCTCACAAAACTACAAGCAGGTTAGAATATATTTTAATAATCCTAATGATGCTCATCTGCTTCAGCAGGCAGAACTTGAATTTGACCATTTTGAAATGGAGAAAGATAATTCAATTATTACATTTATAAGTGACAGCGATTTTTTAAAGCTTCGATCTACCTCACTGAAGTATGATGTATTAATTGATGACTGGTTCGATTATTATGAAAAACTTCCTGTTCTTTCTTCTCAAGAAAAATCGGATTTTATATTTCAAAGCAAACAGAATTTTAATGTAGAAGGATTTGGATTTGGTTCAATGGGCGGCTATTACACTCTCACAGAAATTTATGAGAGGCTGGATTCTATGTATTTACTCTATCCGAATATAATTACTCAGAAATTTCAGATAGGTACAACAATTGAAAACAGGCCAATTTATGCGGTGAAAATATCTGATAATCCCAATATCGCGGAAAATGAACCACAGGTGTTTTATAATTCGCTTATTCATGCACGCGAACCTGCTGCAATGATGGCAGTGATTTACTATATGTATTATCTTCTTGAAAATTATGGAACCGATCCTGAAGTAACATACCTGGTTAATAACAGGGAGATATATTTTGTTCCGGCTGTTAATCCGGATGGATATGAACACAACCGTTCAACCAATCCAAATGGCGGCGGAATGTGGAGGAAGAACCGAAGAAATAATGGAACTTCATTCGGTGTTGATCTTAATAGAAATTTCGGATTCCAATGGGGTTATAATAATACCGGTTCCAGTAGTAACCCGAGCAGTGAAACTTACAGAGGAACTGCGCCTTTCTCAGAACCGGAAACACAGGCATTCAGAGATTTTTGTAATACAAAGAGCTTTAAAACAGCCTTGAATTATCATACATACAGCAACCTGCTATTATATCCCTGGGGTTACATTAACCAACCAACTCCGGATAATGATATTTTTATTGAATATGCCGCGGATATGACCAGGTTTAATAATTACACAATAGGTCAGCCGCCTACAATATTGTATGATGTAAATGGTGCAACGGATGACTGGATGTATGGTGAGCAAGTAACAAAACCCAAAATATTAAGTTTAACTCCTGAAGTTGGTAGCTCATCTGACGGTTTTTGGCCTCCTCAGACCAGAATTTTTCCATTAGCACAGGAAAACCTGTGGCCGAATTTATACTACACCTGGGTCGCTGGGGCTTATGTCGGATTACTAAATGCGGGCTTTAGTCAGCAATACTTTAATCCCGGTGATGTTGTAACAATGAATAGCACATTCAGAAACAAAGGATTGTCTGATAGTGAAAATATTGAAGTGCAATTAACATCGTTGAGTCCATATCTAACCGTTAATAATGGAACAGCTTCATTTGCATCGATTCCTGCACGCGGTACTGCGGCTGTTTCAACACCATTTTCATTTACCGTATCTTCATCTGCGCCTGTTGATGTTGAAGCAAGTTTGTTAGTTACTATTTCCTCTGATAATGTTGTTATGAACAGCGACACATTAAAACTTTATTTAGGAACACCGATTTTTGTTTTTGCAGATACAACAAATAACCCACTGAATTACTGGACAGTAACTTTCACTCCATCAAGTTCACCAAAGTGGGAAGCCACGTCACAAACTTTTTACTCCTCACCTGTTTCCTACACAGATAGTAAAGATGGTAATTATGTGAACAACGCTACCATAACAATGACATTAACAGATCCAATTGATTTATCAGGATTAAATAATCCACGATTAACTTTCTGGACCAAATTTGATATTGAAGACAACTGGGATTACGGACAGGTTAGAATTTCAACAAACAATGGTTCTACATGGGTGCCTTTAGCAGGTCAGTACACAGAACCCGGCACAGGGTCATTTCAGCCAAATGGTCAGCCTGTTTATGATGGAGTTCAATCCAACTGGGTTAGAGAGGATCTTCTGTTAACCGGCTATACAGCTTCCCAGGTTAAAATTCAATATCAGCTGCGAACAGACGGATCAGTTACCAGGGATGGCTGGTACCTAGATGATATAGGTATAATTTACTACGGTATTATTCCTGTGGAACTTTCATCCTTCTCTGCTTCCTATTCTGATAATAAAGTTTTATTGAAATGGATTACAGCAAGCGAGCTTAATAATCATCGTTTTGAAGTTCAGCGTTCTGTATTCAATGAAAAGACCGCTGATAACAGAGAGTGGCGAACAATGGGTTTTATTGAAGGTAATGGAACAACCGCCAGTATAAATAATTATTCTTTTGTTGATAGTGAACCGTTAACCGGAAAAAGTTATTACAGGTTAAAACAAATAGATTTTGATGGAACTTTCAGCTACGTAAATGAAGTTGAGGTTGATTATCATGGCGTAACAGAATACTCTCTTGAACAGAATTATCCTAATCCTTTTAATCCGACGACCACAATAAACTATCAATTATCCAAAAGTGCTGATGTTACAATAAAAGTTTACAACATTCTTGGTGTTGAAGTAGCCTCTTTGGTTAATGGACTTCAAACTGCAGGAAAGCATAAGGTTGAGTTCAATGCTCAGGATCTCAGTTCCGGTATTTACTTTTACACGATCAAAACTGAAGAGTTTACTCAAACGCGCAAGATGTTATTTTTGAAGTAATTTTTCTTTTAATTACTGTTTAATCAGGCGGTTTTTTAAACCGCCTTTTTATTACTAAATACTGAATAAATATAGTTAGTCCCTCCGCTCAATGAGAAACTTTAAAAATATTATACTTGCTGCAGCTATCTGCATTGTAATACCAGCAGCGTTTAACTTTATAAGCTACTACGGATATGTTTCAACATATCCAGCTAAAACTTTTGATTTAGAATCTTTTAATGAAAATCTTGGGTATGGAGTTTATCAGCACAGAGTTTTAGGCAAAGCAATTCTGTTGTACTTAAATGAAATAGTTGCATCGATTAATTTTCCCCAAAACATCAATACATTTAACAGGATCCGTGAGTTTCTTGAAGTTGACTCTCTTTCGCTATACCATAGTTTTTTTATTCTTAATACTTTATTTCTTTGTTGTACGGCATTTGTATTATACTTCATTTATAATCTGAGGTGGGTAAGACTTTCTGAAATGGAAAAGATACTATCAATACTTACCATTACGGCTATTATAAGCTTATCACAATTTGTAATATTGCCATATGATGTTTTATCATATTTCTTCATATCACTTGCTGTTTTATTACTTCTCGTTAAGAAGAATATTTTTACCACACTGCTACTGGCAGCAGTAGTGGTTTTAGGTGCATTAACAAGAGAAACAATTACACTTATTTTTCCACTCTATTTTGTGATTCTCTTAAAGAAAGATGAATGGAAATTTCACGTTAATAGAACAGAGTTTTTCGTATTGCTAATAATTTTTGCCGCTATTTATCTTACTTTAAGAGTTATTTATGGGTTTGAATCATCTTTTAGTGGAAGGATTTTATTCCCCGATAATATAATCAGTCCGCAAAACCTGATCGGGTTTCTTTTTATGATTTGCACATCATTGATTTTCCTGTTTAATGAACAGACTAAAAAACCAGCATTAATATTTCTTATTCTCTCAGCCCCATATTTTTTTCTTATTCTTATGACCGGAATAATGTTTGAAATCAGACTGTTTGTGCCGGTATTTATATTGCTGATGATAATTATGATGATAAGCAGATCAAAATCAGGTGTTTTGGATAACGATGAGGTAATAAAAAAGGAGTCTATTCAGACTCCTCTTTAAAAGTAAAATTAATTTAAGAATTAATAAATTTCAGCACCCAGTCCTCTTATCTGGTAAATGGTCATTGGCCCTTTAACAGTTGATTCATCAAATTCCTTTCCTGCATCCTCAGCCATATGTTTAAGATATTCAATTGCTTCCTCCTGGGTAAACTCAATTGTATAAACGGTTCCTTCAACCAGGGCGGTGCTGCCAGTTGCTTCAACAGGAAAAACTATTTCACCATCCTTAACTTTAATACGTATTTCACCTTCTTTATCACTCTTTAACTTCATCCAGCAGCCGGCCATAGTACATACGTCGCCAACTTCACCTTCAACCAGAACAGTTTTTCCGACAAAATCAACCGGATTAGCCAGTATATCCGATATTAGAGTTTTTTCTGTTATCTCAATTTCTTTTCCGTATTTTTCACTTTGTGCAAAACTGAGAACAGATGCCAGGGAAAAAATCAGTAGAATGATTAATGTTTTTTGCATTTTGACTCCTTATTTATGTTAAAAAAATTACCGGCAAAGATATAATTTATTTGTCTAATTAATCCATTCATTTTAACGGAATTTAACATTTACCTGTTCATTAAACTCAATTTTAATTCCTTCAACATCTTTAGTTAATTCTCTGAATTCATCGAGTGATTGCGGTTTTTGTGAATCGAGTATTTTTACAAGATTATCATCCAAAAGAATATTTGCAAAATCAATTTCCATCATAGTAATGCTATTATCCTTAACAAAGGATGCATTCGTTTCTTCAATTTTACCGTTTACTTTTAGATTAACCGAAATCTTCATCCCTTCGAACATATTCTTAAACATTTCATTCATTCCTGCATCTGTTGTATCAGTTTCTATTGTTTCAGTTCTTTCATCATTATCAAAGTCTGGTTTTGGAAAATTTATTTCAAGCTCGGAAGGATTTCCTTTATTAAAATTAAAGGTTACAAATTCACGCGCTTGTTCAGATTCCTCCTCAACCTCGTCTCCGATGTTAACTTTATTATCAGGACTCGGATCAATTTTTAATTTATTTATATCACTAAAAGAGTAAATAACTTTATAGCCTTCCCAATCTGGTTCAGATAATATCTGTCCGCCTTCAAAAACCACACCTACTCCGTAATCACTTGCCTTATTACGCTGCTCATCTTCTTTGTAAAAAGTGAATTCTTCTGCTTCACCGCTTTCATCAAAAGAAGAAGTAAACTGTTTTATCATATCTAAAACAGCTGCTTTCATAAATACAGTTTCTTCAATAGTACCCGAACCATCAGGATTAAGATTGATTGAAGTGTTTACCCGAAGGCAGCCCGTAAAAGTTATTAATAATAACAGCGAACTAAAAAGTATTTTGCTTTTTCTCATAACTTCCCTCTAAAAAAAATGTTAATGTTGTTTGTAAATTATCTCAAATGAAATGGCAGCAAATTTTAATTGCTGAATAAAATACATTTTACAATGATAATATTGTAAAGTGTGATAGTAATATTATCAAAATCTATAAGCTATCAAAACATTAAAGCAGATTACTTGCCAGCTCTGCCAGTTCTGAGCGTTCACCTTTTTCAAGGTTAATATGAGCATAAAGTCTTTGCCCTTTGAATCTATCGATAAGGTATGAAAGGCCGTTTGATTGCCCATCAAGATACGGGTGGTCAATCTGATAAATATCTCCGGTGAATACAACTTTTGCACCTTCACCTGCCCGTGTTATAATTGTTTTAACTTCGTGAGGAGTAAGATTCTGTGCTTCATCAACTATAAAGAAAATTCGCTGCAGACTTCTTCCTCTTATATAGGAAAGAGGTTCTATAACAAGTTTCTCTTCTTTTATCATGGTATCAATTGCCTGGTGATATTTGTCATTTTCAGGAAATTGATCCTGGATAACTTTTAAATTATCCCAAAGGGGCTGCATATATGGTGCGAGCTTACTTTCTACGTCACCGGGCAGGTAACCAATATCTTTATTGCTCAGAGGAACTATCGGTCTGGCTATAAAAATTTGCCGGTATGATTTTTTAACGTGCAATGCACCAGCAAGTGCAAGCAGCGTTTTGCCTGTTCCAGCTTTACCGGTCATTGATACAAGTTGAATCCGTGGATTGATAAGCGAATCAACAGCAAATGATTGTTCGGCATTGCGGGGAGTGATTCCATAAACAGTGGTTTTATCAACTTTGCGAAGTAACTCTTGATTTTGATCCAGGTTTGCAAGTACTGATCTGCTTTGATTACGCAGTATGTAATATTTGTTAGGAAGAGCTTCACCGTTAAGTCTTTTCAAGAGTTTTGCAGCAGACACTTCGTATGGAGGTTTAAAGAGCTTGATTAGAACATCATCATCAAAATTTTCTAAAATTCCCTTACCGCTGTAAAGTTCTTCAATACTTTTTACGCGATCAGTTGTATAATCTTCAGCAAGAATACCGAGTGCTTTTGCTTTCATTCGCAGGTTAACATCCTTTGTAACAAGAATAACCTGAGATTTTTCTTTAAGCTTTTCCTTCCAATCGAAAGCAACACTTAAAACACGATGATCAGGGGTATCATCTTTAAATACATCTTTTATTGAGGCATTTAAACCTTTAGAGATAGCAATTCGAAGCTTCCCCCGATTCTTGCCCATTGAAATCCCGCCATTGAATAATGCGGATCCGGTCATTGAATCCAATGTTCTGGCAAACTCACGCGCATTGAGATTTATTACCTGACTGCCCCTTTTAAAATGGTCGAGCTCTTCAATAACAGTTAGGGGAACAATTACGTCGTTTTCCTGAAACATATTTATTGAAGATGCATCGTGAAGAATAACGTTTGTATCAAGTATAAAAGTTTTAGGTGCTTTTTTCGATGAAGTTGATTTTTTAGCTGGCATAATTGCTTTTACGTTATAGTTGAATTGTTATTTAATAGAAACAGAAAGGCATTTGCCTGAAAGAACCCGTAGAAATGTATTTGTGGTTTGTTCAAAATGTGAATAATAATACTAATAATTGATTCTAATGCAAAAATGAGAAATTAGATTATCAATTTCAAATTAAGAAATTGTTACTGCTGAGGTAAATTTAATAAATTGAGGCTGTCTCATAACTCATTTTTTTTATGGTAGCCGCAAGCTTCAACTTGCGAAAATATAACTTTTAAGACAGCCTCCAAAATTTTTATTTTGCTTTACCCTGATTTGCAACTGCAGCGGCTGCTTTTGCAATTTCTTCCTGGTCACCCAGATAATAATTTTTAATAGGTTTTAAATCTTTATCAAGTTCATATACAAGTGGAATACCTGTTGGTATATTAAGTTCAACAATTTCGTTATCAGGTATGTTATCAAGATATTTTACAAGTGCTCTTAAACTGTTGCCGTGTGCAGTAATTAAAACTTTTTTGCCTGATTGAACTGTTGGTGCAATAGTCTTTTCCCAATAGGGGACAAACCTCGCTACTGTATCTTTCAAACATTCGGTAAGCGGTAGTTCATCATCACTTAAATTTTTATAGCGGAGATCAAAACCGGGATAACGCTCATCAGCCTTATCCAATGCAGGCGGCTGAATGTCATAACTGCGTCTCCAGATTTTAACCTGTTCATCGCCGTATTTATTTGCTGTTTCAGCTTTATTCAATCCTTGCAATGCTCCGTAATGGCGTTCATTTAATCTCCAGTGACGGATTACAGGAATCCACATTAAATCCATTTCATCCATCGCAAGCCAGAGAGTTCTGATAGCTCTTTTTAAAACGGAAGTGTATGCTAAATCAAATTTAAAGCCTTCTGCTTTAAGAGTTTGGCCAGCTTTTTTTGCTTCTTGAATTCCTTTTTCAGAAAGATCAACGTCTGTCCATCCGGTAAAACGGTTTTCTTTATTCCAGGTGCTCTCACCGTGTCTTAATAATACAACTTTATACATTTATTTCTCCGTGTAAATATTGTTTTGAAATTGAACGTACAAAAATAGATAAGTCGCTGAACTATGAAAAGTCATAAGCGATTTGCAACAAAAAAAATAAAAATATTTTTAAAGCAGTCTTATTATTCTGATTTTTTCAGTATCAACATCTTAAACCCGATATACCGATCCGCACCGAGTTTTAGGTATGCATTGGATTCATGACTTATTTTATTCAGTAACTTTTTGTAGTAACTTTTTTCTTTCTCAGAAAGTTCATTGATCACATCTTTTAGAGACTGTTTGACGGTTTCATAAAAGTTTTTCAATGAGGAAGATAAATCTTCACTATAAATTATTTCAAACTTTCTTTCGATAAAATAATTCTCACAGCTATCGTGAAGTAAAGGCGAAACATCAGAGGATTCAAATATATCTCTAACAAATGGTGGATACTTCTTTGTAAATGCAGTAATTTCACCTGTGCAAAAAGTTCCACCTGGTTTAAGAATTCGTTTAATCTCTTTAATTATTTTATTTCTGTTTTTAGTGCTTATAGATGCCTGTGCATAAACAAGATCAAATTCATTATCATTAAAATCAGTATTATCATAATCCATCAACTTCGCAGAAACTTTGTTTTGGTTTGGTAAAACAAACCGTGAACTAATTAATGATTCATAATCGTTAACAATTAAGCTGATAAAAGCTGCACCTGCCTCGGCCATTTTAAGTGCAATTTTTTCGCTGCCTGAACCAATTACTAAAATGGATTTATCAGCAATCATATATTTTGATTTTAGGATTCTGGATTGCTTAAATCCGCCTGGGAGAAAAATATTATGAGTATCAGCCATCATTTTGTAAAAATTTTGTAACAAAGTTACAGATAATGCTTTTAATATTGAATTTGAGACACATTCTCACTCTTTACTTTGCCTTTCGATTCCGTAAACTGTATTTTTTAAATTATAAATTAATAATTCTTCAGAGGCACCGATGAAAAAAATCTTCTTATTATTTGTCGTTTTTTCAATAACAATATTTCCTCAATCAAAGCAAGCAATTAGTGTTGATGACCTGTGGGCAATGAAAAGGATTGGCTCTTATGATATATCTCCCGACGGGAAAACAATTGCTTTTTCGTTAACCAGTTTCACATTTGAAGCAAATAAAGGAAATACGGATATTTATCTGATTAATTCTGACGGAAGCAACCTAAGACCATTTAAATATTCCGATAAAAACGAAAGTGAACCGAAATTTTCTCCTGATGGGAAAAGCATTGCTTATACAGTAGGCGGACAGATTTACATTGCCGGACTTGATGGAAAAGGTGAAAAGCAATTAACAAATATTTATACGGGCGCTTCCGGATTTAAATGGTCAAGTGACGGAATGAAAATATTATTTATTTCGTCTGTTTATCCTGATTGTACCACACAAATCTGCAATGAGGAAATTGATAAGGCAAAAGAAGAAAGTAAAGTAAAAGCAAAAATATTTGATCAGCTTATGTACAGGCACTGGAATGACTGGCGGGGTGATAAACGGAGCCATCTGTTTATACTTGATGTTGAAACAGGAAATTTCACTGATCTTACTAAAGGTAATAAAGAAGATGTTCCTCCGCCTTCACTTGGCTCGTCTAATGATTATAATTTTTCACCCGATGGAAACGAAGTTGCTTTTACGATGAATCCAGAATTCAGTACAGCAATCAGTACAAATAATGAGATCTATCTATTGAGTTTAATAGCGTCATCATCACCAAAACTTATATCGGTAAGCAAAGGTGTTGACAGCCAGCCCGTTTATTCACCGGACGGAAAGTATCTTGCCTGGACATCGATGAAGAGGGAAGGTTTTGAGGCAGATAAGAAAGATATTATTCTATTTGAGAGAAAATCCGGCAAGATGAAAAATCTTACCGAAGATGTAGATATTTCTGTTGATGACTTTATCTGGACTCCAAACTCAAAGCACATTTATTTTAATGCCGATAAAGAGATTTATAAATCAATTTATAAACTTGATCTTGAATCCGGTAATGTTGATCTATTTCATAAAGAAAATTACAACACTGGAATTTCTATCTCTAAAGACGGCAGTACTATCTACTTCCTCAAGCAGCGATCAAATATGCCGGCAGAGATTTATTCTTTAAGCACGGATGGAAAGAATACTCTGAAACAGGTTACTCATATCAATAAAGATGTTCTGGCAAATATAGAAACTAATTCTGTTGAAACATTCTGGAGTGATGGTGCTGAAGGTGCAAAGGTTCAGTCAATTCTTGTTAAACCTCCGTTCTTCGATCCAAATAAAAAATATCCAATGATATTTTTAATCCACGGAGGACCTCAGGGTTCCTGGAGTGACAACTTCCATTACAGATGGAATTACCAGATGTTTGCATCACAGGGATATGTTGTTGTTGCGCCTAATCCAAGAGGCTCAACCGGTTATGGACAAAAATTCACAGATGAAATTTCTGGTGACTGGGCAGGTAAAGTTTACATCGATCTTATGAATGCTTATGATTATGCTGTAAAGAATTATTCATTCATCGATGGCAATAACACCTTCGCCGCAGGGGCATCTTACGGCGGTTATATGATAAACTGGATTGCCGGGCATACAGATAAATTCAATGCACTCGTATCGCATGCAGGAGTATTTAATCTGGAAAGTATGTACGGTACAACAGAAGAACTCTGGTTTCCTGAATGGGAATACGGCGGCACACCATGGGATAAGCGAGAAGTTTACGAAAGATGGTCTCCGCACAGATACATTCATAATTCCAAAACTCCGGTACTTGTAGTGCATGGAGCTTACGATTTCAGAGTCTCTGAAGAACAGGCATTTCAGTTGTTTACATCTTTGCAGAGGCTGGGTGTAGAAAGTAAGTTTTTATATTTCCCTGATGAAACACATTTTGTTGCAAAACCACAGAACTCAAGACTGTGGTGGGAAACAGTCTATGGCTGGTTTAATAAGTTTTTAAAGTAGGAGATAAAAATGAAAGAAAGAAGTTTTGATATTGTATCACCCGATGATGAAATATTTGAAAATTTGGGTGATCTGGGTGCATTCAATTTCGGCGGAAGAAGTGAAAAGAAAATTGAAGAAGATTATAGAGAAAAGGCAGACTATGTTGAGGATAATCTCTGGGTAAAGCTCGAAAGAGTTGGCAGGAAAATATCTTTTGCTAAAGATATTATTGCTCTCTTCAATTATATGACAGACCCGCTTGTATCATGGCATCGTAAAGCTATCGTTGTAATGGGACTTATATATTTTATTTCACCAATCGATGCAATCCCGGATATCGCTCCGCTTATCGGATATATGGATGATCTCGGAGTGATAACTGCTTTGTTGAAATTTCTTGGCAGTGAGCTAATTCCTTATTACGACAAAGGCTATCGAAGATAATTCTTAATACAGAGAGTCTGTCTCAAAAGGTTCTCCCGATACATTTCATTACTCGAGAACTTTTATTTCTGGTTTTCGAGTTTTTTTCTGTCACGAGGCATCGTAACAGAAAAATTATAGAGAACACATTACTTATGAGACAGCCTCCTTTTTTAACTAACAATTCTATTTAACAAAAAGATCTTTATGAATTTTAAAGTAAACAAAAGCGAAATACTATTCCGGGGTAAAGTGTTTGATCTCAAGGTTGATGAGATAAGTTATAATGAATCGGGTAATAGCGGAATAAGAGAAATTGCTGTTCATCCAGGCGGAGCAGTTGTTATACCTGTAAAGGACGATGGTAAAATCATTCTTGTTAAACAATTCAGATATCCAATTCGAGACTGGCTTATCGAATTTCCTGCCGGTAAGCTGGACTCAAATGAAGATCCTCTTGTTTGTGCAACCCGTGAACTTGAAGAGGAAACAGGCTATAAAGCCGAAAAAATTGAAAAACTTGGTGAAATATTAACCGCTCCCGGTTACTGTACAGAAATTCTGCATATTTATAAGGCAACAGGATTAGTCCCGGGCAATCACAACCGTGAAGAAGGTGAGCTTGGAATGGAAGTGCTTGAGTATCCTATTGATGAGATTAATAAAATGATATTGAATGGTGAAATAACCGATGCAAAAACAATAGCTGGAATGTTTTATCTGCAAATGAAGTAAGATTTAACTAATTAATAATTTTAATGTTTGCCTCAGTTAAAAATTCAAATCCGGAACAATTATTAAAACATGATTTCTGACGATAAAAAATTACGTTCCAGTATAAAAGAACTTGGTTACTTGCTCGGCGAAGTTCTTATTGAACAGGAAGGGAAACAGCTATTTAATAACGTTGAAAAGCTGAGGGCTTTAACAAAAAATTTAAGGCACAAAAACGATTTAACATCTATAAAAAAAATAAAACAAATAATCTCTAAACTTACTTTAACAGAAATTCACCAGATTATTAAAGCTTTTTCAATTTATTTTATTCTGGTAAATGCAGCAGATGAAGTTAATAAGATCCTGTTAAACAGAACCTCAAATAAAAACCGGGATGCAGCCAATTCTTTTCTGGATGAATCTTTCTGTGAAATAAAAAAAATAAATTCTGATAAAGCTTTTATTGAAAAAATATTTTCAAATCTTGAAATATTTCTGGTATTTACCGCACATCCTACCGAAGCTACGCGTCAGACAATACTCAAGAAAATTCTCAGAATAAGTAATCTTATTATAGAAAAAGAACTTGGGTTGATGCTCGATTCCGAAGATTTAGTAATCAAGAGAAAAATAAAAACAGAGATAACTTTACTCTGGCAGTCAAATGAGATTAGATTTAGTAAAATAACCATTACAGATGAAATTATTAGAGGACAATTCTTTTTTAAGGAGAGTATTTACAGGATATTGCCGGATTTTTATGATTCATTGAACATATCGTTTAATAAACATTATAACAGCGAACTAAAATTTGAAATACCGATTATTAAATTTGGCTCATGGATCGGCAGCGACCGCGATGGACATCCGTTTGTTACTGAACAAACTACAATGGACACCTTCAATTTTCATAGGAAGGAAATAATAAAATTATATCTTGAGGATCTCAATAGAATTTACGAACATTTAAGTGTTTCTGATAAAATTAAAGACGTACTCCCTCAGTTAAGAAAATCAATCGAAGCCGATAGAAAAAGGTTAAAAATTTCACTAACTGATAATAAATTAAGAGAACCTTCCGAAGTTTACCGAACCTGGTTATACCTGATTTATAAAAAGCTTGAAAACACAATAGATAGAAAAAATCTTTATTACACGAACACTGATGAATTTCTCTCTGATATTGAATTGATTGAAAAAAGCTTTCTTAAGAATCAATCCGAAATTATCAATAATGAGCTTCTGAAACCTTTAATTATTAAAATAAAAACATTTGGTTTTCACTTCGTTAAACTTGATATAAGACAAAATTCAGAAAAGATAAGAAATACAATAGCACAAATAATTGAAACAAACTTAAAGATTGATAATTATCTGGACATGCCGGAGAATAAAAAAGTATTGCTTATTACCAGTGAATTAGGCAAATCATTTAACTACAGCGAAATAGAATCAGGATTAAGTAGTCAAACCCGAAATATCGTAAGTGAAGTTGCACTTATCAGATGGGCTAAAGATAACATATCACCAGAATCCGCTGATGATTATATTATCAGTAATTGCTCTTCAGTATCAGATATTCTTAGTGTTTTATATCTTGCAAAACTGGTTGGTCTTGTCAGGATCAAAAACGGTAAACTGATCGGTTCAGATATTGATATACTTCCGCTCTTTGAAACGATAGAAGACCTTCGCAATTCCACTTCTATCATGAATGAACTCTTACAGGTCGATTTGTACAAAGCACATTTGAAGGCAAGAAATAACATTCAAAAAGTTATGCTGGGTTATTCAGATAGCAACAAAGACGGCGGTATTGTAACTTCTAATTTTGAACTTTATAAAACTCAAATTGAACTGGAAAAACTGAGCAGGAAAAAATTTCATTTGATCCTGTTCCATGGAAGGGGAGGAAGTATCTCAAGAGGTGGGGGTCCTGTAAATCGTTCTATTCTGGCACAACCGCCGAATACAATTAGGGGTAAAATAAAAATTACTGAACAGGGGGAAATGATTTCCTCTAAATTTCTGCTTCCACAGATTACAAAGCAAAGTCTGGAAACTGTTTCATCAGCAGTAATGCTGAAAACCGCGCAATCATTTTCAAACCTTCACAGAACCGAAATTAATGACTACATATTGAAGTTTGAAATAGTTTCTGAGAAGGCATATCAGACATATAATTCCTTGCTTCAGAATAAAGATTTTATTTCATATTTCAGATCGGTAACTCCAGTCGACATAATTGAGAAACTTGAAATTGGCTCAAGACCCGCATCCAGAAAAAAGAACAATGATATTAGATCACTCAGAGCAATTCCATGGGTATTTAGCTGGACACAAAACCGCCAAACAATTTCCGGCTGGTATGGATTCGGTACGTCAATATTTGATTCAATTAAAAACAAAGATATCTCTTTTTCTGAATTACGCCGGCTATACAAAGACTGGAGATTCTTTAGCTCATTGGTGCAAAATATCGAAATGGTACTGTTTAAAACTGATATGCTGATTGGAAAAGAGTATACTACATTGAGTAATAACAAATATTCAAAAGAGATTTTTAATTTAATCCGTAATGAATATGATAGATCAGTTGAAGCCGTGCTTAAAATTACTGGCGAAAAGAAGTTATTAGACCATGACAAATTACTCCAACGGACACTCTCTCTCAGAAATCCTTATCTGGATCCAATAAGTTTTATGCAAGTAGAATTGATCAGAAAATACAGAACATCGCAAGAATCCGCCTCCAAAAATGAGTTGCTGAAAATATTGAGATCGAGTGTTAATGGAATTGCTGCAGGAATCAGGAATACAGGTTAATGATAATTAAATGGGATTTTAGAGTATTTCATTTCTTTATTCTCTAAATCAAAATTCCTATATTGAATCACCATTTAAGCATTCTTTATGCAGATTTATAAATATTTACAAAATACAATTCAGGAAAAGGGTGCAGCATATCTGATATTGCTGGACCCGGATAAACTTTCCGAAGAAAAACTTATCCCGTTTGTTAAACATTGCGAAAAATCCGGTGTTGACGGATTTCTGATTGGCGGAAGCCTTATGGTTAACAATAATATGGATTGGTTTATTAAGCAGGTTAAAAATTCAAGTTCGCTGCCGGCAATAATTTTTCCTGGCAGTGTTAACCAGGTTTCATCTTCGGCTGATGCAATATTATTCCTTTCGGTTGTCAGCGGAAGGAATGCCGAACATTTGATCGGAAAGCATGTTCTTGCAGCTCCGATAATTAAAAAATCCGGTATTGAGCCAATATCTACCGGATATATTTTAGTAGAGTCGGGCTCAACCACAACGGCAGTTTATATGAGTGGCAGTTTACCGGTTCCAAGAAATAAACCAGAGATTGCAGCATCAACCGCTTTAGCTGCGGAATATCTTGGAATGAAATTAATTTATCTTGAAGCTGGAAGCGGTGCAGACCAGACAGTCCCAAATGAAATGGTGAATGCTGTCAGTCGTCAGGTATCTGTTCCTGTAATCGTTGGAGGTGGAATAAAGAATCCGAATACTGCCAGAGAGAAAGTTGAGAACGGAGCTTCAATTATTGTAACAGGTAACTTTTTTGAAAATGAAAACAACTGGGTATTGATAAAAGAATTTGCATCTGCAATCCACATAAAACAAAGTCTTTTGGTTTAGTAATAATGGATGTAAATAAATTTATAACCGATTCTCTGAATGAAAGTTCTGAAACAAAACTTAAAATAAAAGAGCATTGCTTTGATGATATCATTAAGGCAATCGATTTGTTAGTTGAATGTTATAAAAACGGAAACAAACTTCTGCTTTGTGGCAACGGCGGAAGTGCTGCTGATTGTCAGCCTATTGGAACTGAAATGATGATAAGACTAAGTCATCATATAAACCGTCCGGCTTTACCCGCAATTGCAGTTACTACCGATACATCAAATCTTACTGCAGGCGGTAATGATATCGGTTTTAAAAACGTGTTCGCACGAAATGTTGAAGGGCTTGGTAACAAAGGGGATGTTCTTCTGGCAATATCCACAAGCGGTAACTCTGAGAATGTAATTAAGGCAGTTGAAATGGCTCACCAAAAAGGTATGAAAGTCATCGGATTTCTTGGAGGCAGCGGCGGTAAATTAAAATCACTTGTTGATCTGCCGATTACTATTCCTTCGTCAAATACTCAGCGAATTCAGGAAGGTCATATAACCATAGCTCACATTATCTGTGAGATGGTTGAAGATAAATTATACGGATAATATTAACTGCTCTGCTAGTCAGCTTTGTACAGCAATGCTGCTTTCTCAGCGGAAGTAACAATTCCTTTTATCAATGAAGAGCTAAATCCGTGATGCTCCATTTGGTTTAAACCTGATATAGTACATCCACGGGGAGTAGTTACCTTATCAACTTCTCCTTCAGGATGTGATTCAGCACTCAGCAATAATGCTGC
>DATHSU010000055.1:0-8177 GCA_035463895.1 Ignavibacteriaceae bacterium
AATACTGTTTTTTATTTTTTCGGGCAGCAGTGAATCTGATAAAAATGTCAATGTAGCATCCACGCAACTACCAGCGGTCAACATTAATATTGAACAACAAAAGGGTGAAGAGGTTATTTCAGAATCATTCATTGAAGAAACTCAGATTGAGGAAACACCTCAATTAGAAACTACTCAAAAGACTGATATTAAGACAGAAAGCAGAACAAAAACAAAACCGGAAAACAAACTAACAGTACCTCCACTGCCTGAAAGTCCTAAAATTATTGAAACTAATGATCTCAGCAGTATTAATGTAGACGAAACCAACAAAAATAAAGTTACTTCTGAAGGGGCTATTAAAGATATACCAATAACTCCAATAGCTCAGATGAAAAAACCTGAAGAAGAAAATTCATATTTTGTTGCAGTTGAAGAAATGCCTGAACCGATAGGTGGAATAGCTGTAATACAAAAGAAGGTTGTTTACCCTGCTATTGCTTCGGCTGCCGCAATTGAGGGTCGGGTAATTATTAATGCCTATGTAGATATTTATGGTAATGTGACAAAAACAGAAGTGGTTAAAGGTATTGGCTATGGGTGCGATGAAGCAGCTGTAGATGCTATTAGTAGTACAAAATTTAAACCCGGTAAGCAAAGAGGCAAACCGGTAAATGTTAGAATTACAATTCCCATCTTGTTTAAAAGAATGTAAGAATTCTTTTAATTAAAACGTATGAATTGTTGGTAATTGCAATCGTAATAGTTTTATCAAACCCTTATATCCAAGTTTATTGGTCTATTCTTTTCATTTTAAATCTACATGATACAGGTCTAAAAATATCCTTAACCAGCTTCTAATTCTTTTACGACCTGCTATCTAATTACTTGATTGACAAGAATAATTAGATAATATTCCCGCCTGAATTATTAAATATTATTAAAAAATGGATCTTTAATGAATGAACTGCGAGATAGAATAAATCAGTTGGATGAATCTTTACTCAAACTACTGGCTGAGCGTCGTACCCTTAGTATGGATATTATTAAGGAAAAAGAGAAACACGAGTATAACATCAGGGATAAAGAAAGGGAAAAGGACATACTTTCCCGTCTTGTTGAAACAGGAAAAAAGCTTGGCCTTGACACGCATTATATCTCTAAAATATTTCAGGATATTATTGATGATTCGATTAAACTTCAGAATGAATTTATAATTAGAAAAAGTAATAATCTTGAATCGGAAACAGTTAAAATTGCAATACAGGGTATTGAAGGTTCATTCAGTCATCTCGCAGCCAAAAAGTTTTTTGGAGATATTTCAAACGAACTTGTATTCAATAGTTTTAATGATTTTGAATCAGTTATCGAATCTGTGGAGAGTGATGAATCCGATTATGCAATTCTTCCAATAGAAAATACGACCTCCGGAAGCATAAATGAAGTTTATGATGGGCTGTTGAGCAGTAATCTTTCAATTGTTGGAGAGGAACTATTCCAGGTTAAGCACTGTCTGCTTGGTTTAGAAGAAATTCCGTTAAACAAAATTCAGAAAATTTATACACACTATCAGGCAGCCAGACAGTGCAGTAAGTTTTTATATTCTTTAAACAAAACCCAGGTAATATTTCTTGATGATACTGCAAAATCCATTATTAAAATTATTGAATTAAAAAAACCGGAATATGCAGCAATAGCCAGTAAAGAAGCGGCTGAACTATTTGGTGTTAAAGTTCTGCGAGAAGAAATAGCTAACCAGGCAGGTAATTACACAAGATTTCTGGTTTGCTCTAAAAATCAGATAGTTGTAGATAAACGAATTCCTGCGAAAACATCTCTTGTTTTAGCTACTGCTCATAAAGCAGGTTCATTGGTTGAAGCACTTTCCGTATTTAAGGAATATGGTATAAATATGACTAAGCTTCAATCGCGTCCTATTATCGGTAACCCGTGGGAGGAAAAATTTTATCTGGATTTTGAAGGTAATCTATCCGATCTGAATGTTCAGAAGCTAATAGACGAACTTGGCAAGCACACACGTTATCTTAAAATACTTGGATGTTTTCAGAGCAAGGAAATTGAAAAAACGAAACCGGTTAAAATCATCAATGAAATAGATTTAATTGAACAGAAAACGCCAATTGAACAAAAATCAGAAGAACAAAAAGAAGTTAAATATAATATTTCTTATAAACTTGCCAGCAGGCTATACAAGAAAGAGGATACAGTTATTAAAGTACGGGATGTCAGTATTGGCGGCGGTAACTTTGTAATCATTGCCGGACCCTGTTCAGTAGAATCTTATGATCAGATAATAAGCTGTGCAAAAGAAGTAAAAAATAATTTTGCTCATATACTTCGCGGCGGATGCTTTAAACCAAGAACTTCGCCTTACGCATTCCAGGGATTAGGTTATGAAGCACTTGATTTTTTGAAAGATGCGGGTGAACAATTTGATCTACCAATCATTACAGAGGTAATGTCTGTTGATCAGATTGAAAAAGTTGCTGAGAAATCTGATATGCTTCAGATAGGTGCTAGAAATATGCAGAACTTTTCACTTCTAAGCGAAGTTGGTAAAACAATGCGTCCCGTTTTATTGAAACGAGGTATGATGGCCTCAATAGATGAACTATTAAACGCAGCCGAATATATCCTTGCAAGAGGGAACAGACAGGTTATATTATGTGAACGAGGAATAAGAACTTTTGAAACGGCAACAAGAAACACACTCGATTTAAGCGCTATTCCGGTTCTTAAAGAACTTACCCATCTTCCGGTTGTAGTTGATCCTTCACACGCTGTTGGTCAGCGGGATAAAATTATTCCTTTAGCTAAGGCGGCTAAAGCAGTTGGGGCTGATGGAATTATGATTGAGATTCATCCTGATCCCGATAAAGCATTAAGCGATGGCTTGCAGTCTCTTCGATTTGATCAGTTTAGAAAACTCACCGAGGAGATGGAAAAGATTAAATGAAAGGGCTTCAGGAAAATGCCGCTATTAAAAATATTGTAAGAATCGGTTTAGGTTTAATCGGCGGATCATTTGTCAAATCAGTAAAGCAGTCTGATAAAAGCTTACATGTTGAGAAATCGATAACTATACTAAACCTCAAGTGTGGTTAATTCAGTTTCTGGAATTTCCAGATTTGTAAACTCTTTAGTTATGGTAATCTCTGAATCAGGATATTCATATATTGGAACGATTGGTTCAGTTTCACCAATTGAGTAACCATAAACTCCTTTGTATTCATTTTTGTTTTCACCAATCTCTTCAAGCTGATTTAAATACTCACTGATTGATTTTGATTCTATGATTACAATCTTTTTCATCTTTTCAATAATCGGACTGTGCAACCTTGTTCCATCATGTTCAAATTCAAGAACCCGTCTTCCGTAACGCGTAATACCTATTACTCTGTAAGTAAGACTTTTACCAACACCGGGTAGGTTCAATACATTTCTATCGGTAGCAAGAAAAGGAATATTTTCTGCTTTACGAACAGAATTAATATTATCAATAATATTTTCTGCATCTTCAGAAAACTTCTTAATTAGTTCCGTACTACTTTCTGATAGATTTCCAATTGTTTTTTCTTCAATACTTTCCTGTACAGCCCTGGCATTAGGTGCAAAGTTAAAATAATTTTCCATATAGCCCTTAACCGAAAAAGTATAATAGGGAAGAACACCAATATCATTAAGTACTTCGCGCAGCTTTAGGTTGTGTCCTCTTCTTGAAGCAGCGGCAGTATATACATGCTGATTAGTTATTATCCAGCCGGCATTAATCAATTTATTAATTGCTTCTTCAGCTTCCGGAGTTACTTCCATCGGTGATTCAAAATGAGTTTGAATAACAAATTGTTTAATGCCAATTTCAAGTGCTTTTCGTTTAAAGTTCTTTAATATCTCAACAAGATTATCTGTTATTCTTTGAGGAAGATATGCAGGCAATCTGGTACCAAGTCTTACACGTTGAATTTCTGCGAACTTCTTATTATCCGGACGGTTAATATTCTTTTCACGTTTCCTTTTTGCCATATTGTAAATAGCATCAAGGATTTGATCAAGAGATTTATCAGAACTCATTAATGCATCACCACCGGTAATGAGTATATCCCTTATCTGAGAATCTTTTTCAAAATATTCCATTAATCTTTCAAGTTTTTCCGCCCAGCTATCGTTTGCTTTCAGCTTGTTCAGATTGAAATTCAGATAACCATTTTGAAAATCATACATTCGCTGACAGGATGAACATAAACCGCCGCAAGCCCTGCCCATAGTATCAGGAATCAATATAGCAACTTCGGGGTATCTTCTGTGAACATTATGATGAGATGGAAGAATCCAGCCTGCAGCATTTGGCTTACCGGGTTCAACTTTATCTTCTTTTTCCCATGCGGCTATATAACCAAATTCATCAATTAACTGGCGGCTGTAAACCACATAATGACGAATTGCTAAATCAGCACCAACTGCAAAATACGGAACACGAACATGCAGCAGTGAGAGATAGTAAGGATTTACAAAAAAAGGAATTCCTTTTTTTTCAGCTTCATACAAAATCTTCATTGTATCAGGATCTAATGAGTAACCAAGAAATTCATTCAGCAGATCAGGTGAACGAACTGCAAATCTTAAATGAAATGTACTCTCATTCCACCATTTAAGTGCAGTTTTATATTTTTCTTCTCTGCTGAGTTCAGGATCAAACTTATACTTTGAATCGTTTATTTCACCATCATCAATTTTATCAATAATTATATTAAGAATTCGCTGTCTGTTTTCCTCCCTGAGCTTTACGATCCTTGGATCAAGACCTGAAGGAAATCGGTTCATCCAGCCCTCCAGTTGCTCTTTAGTGTATTCCTGCTTTTCATCTCTTTGCATCAACTGTCTGAATAAATGGATCATATCTTCAAAGAAATCGGGTTTTGCACCACCCGTGCCTTTATTTACTCCGAGCCATAACAATTTAATAGGATTACTTACAGCAAGCTGACCCCTGAGATTTAAATCGATAAATTCTCTTCCGGCATTATCTACATAATCAAGAATTCTTATTGCGGCAATATCGCTCAATTTTAAAGACTTAAATGAAATACCGCTTTCCACACCTTTTTCATAATAACGAATTGCATCTGGTCTTTCCTTTAATAAAGTGAGAATCCAGTTTTTAACACCAACAAGTGCTTCGGTTTCATTTTTTGAACCATACATAATTTCTTCAAGCTTTGGATTTTCTTTGAGAAGTTCTTTAAGAACGCGGTGTGATTTTACCGTTATTGCAATCTTGTCTAATTCATAAACCTGTGACATTTTGCTCTCCTGATTTTAATATTAGGTTAAGCTGATGTCCCTTTTTAGAAATGATATTAACGAAAGGGAAACATATTTTTCTTAAGTTATAAAAATTATAATTAAGATTCCACTATATCTCATATTTATAAGTTGTAACTTATCAATCGTAACTCAACTTTTTAATACAATAAGTATTATAATGAATCTTATTTATTACTAACAACTTCATCTTTCACAATACTTGCTGAATGTATAGCATTAACTACTTGATATTGAAGTCAAAATAACCAACCTTTGTTAAGTGATAATTAAAATATTATTTTTATGGACAGTTATCAACGGCACACCTCTTGTTCAATTCTTTTTGATTTGTTAGAGTCCTATACAATTCTTTACTACATCAACTTTCTTAGGAGGAAATATGAAAGCAAAAAAATGTGTGCTTTTCATTTTATTACTTTTTCTGATTAATTCACAAGCATCATTTACACAGAATCAGATTTCATTAAATATTATTGGAAGCGGCGGAGAGCGTTCCTCAAATACTGACTTTGTTCTTAATAGTTCAACTGGCGAGGTATTTACCGGTAAATCTTTAAATGCTTCTAACCATCAATATTCAGGTTTCTGGTATATTTATTCCAATAGTATAACTACCTCAATTGAAAGTGATGAAGTTATTACCCCAGATAATTTTAAACTTGAGCAGAATTATCCAAATCCTTTTAATCCATCAACAATTATAAAATTTGCAATAGCTGAAAAGAGTAAAGTAGTAATTCAGATTTATGATATAACAGGAAGTAAGGTAATAACTCTGGTAAACGAAGAAATGGATGCCGGCTGGTATCAAAGAGAATTCAATGCTGCCGGTTTATCAAGTGGAATTTACCTGGTAAGACTCCAGGCCGATAACTTCGTAAACACAAAGAAAATGTTAATGGTTAAGTGATAATATTTCTTATGAATTATAAGATATTGAAAATACATCATTTTTATACATTTATTCAGGAGAGAGAAAAATGAATATGGTTAAAGCAATGACAGTAACAGCATTATTACTGATCAGTCAACTTATCCAAGCACAGTCAATACCAACAATAATTAATTATCAGGGCCTTTTAAAGGACGTATCAGGAGTGGTTGTTCCAGACGGTGATTATAACATCACATTCAGGCTTTATGATGTTGCCACCGGTGGAACAGGATTGTGGGCTGAAACAAAACTTATTAATGTGGTTGAAGGAATCATTAACACAAAACTTGGTAGTATATTACCGCTTACATTGCCTTTTGATAAAGCATACTGGTTAGGAATTACAATCGGAACCGGAAGCGAACTAACACCAAGAGTTGAATTCACTTCTGTTCCTTATAGTCATATAAGCAAAACAGTACCGGATGGAACATTAACTGCTGAAAAATTATCAGATGGTCAGGTTGTAAAATCAATCAATTCATTAAAGGATAATGTAAATATTTTGGCCGGTACAAACATTACATTAACTCCAAGCGGTAATAACATAACAATTAACGCTGCCGGGGGTGGAGGTGGTACAGTAACTCAAATCAATACAGGCGGCGGATTGACAGGTGGACCCATTACTACAACAGGCACAATTAGTATTCCTGCTAACGGCATTATTTCAGAAATGATTTTAGACGGAACAATCAGGTCCTATGATATTGGAAATGCCCAGGTTGTAAAAACAATTAATAACTTGATGGATAATGTTTCACTCGTTGCAGGATCAAATATTACCATAACTCCAAGCGGACAGAATATTACCATCTCATCAACAGCCAGCGGTGGGATAGGTGGAAGCGGAACAATAAATTATATACCCAGATTCACATCATCAAGTGCTTTAGGTAACTCAACAATTTATCAAAGTGGAAACAATATTGGAATTGGCACTACTTCACCTTTATATAAACTTGATATATCATCCGCAGGTAATACGGTATTCCGTGCATTAAATACAGAATCATCAGCAATAACAAGTGTAGCAGTTTTTGGCAGTGCAAAAACAGTTGATGGCTATGGTATTGGCGGTGAATTCATAGGTGGTCAATATGGTGTGAGGGGAATTGCTGAACCAGTATCAACAAACAGATTTACTTATGGTGTTTATGGGCTTGTACAAGGATCAAACGCTGCATCAAAATTTGCTCTATTTGGTTTTAGCAATGCAGTAACAGGTAGTACAGGAAACTTGTATGGTCTTTATGGATATGCTGGTGGAGTAGCTACCGTTGGATCACGTTTCGGTGTTTATGCTACTGCTTCCGGAGGTGAAACAAATTATGCAGGATATTTTTCCGGCAATGTAAGTGTAACTGGTACATTAAGCAAAGGAGGCGGTTCGTTTAAAATAGATCATCCACTTGATCCGGCAAATAAATATTTGTATCACTCTTTTGTCGAGTCTCCGGATATGAAAAATATTTACGATGGAAATGTCACTACAGATGCATCTGGTTATGCGAGTGTAATTTTACCGGATTGGTTTGAAGCATTAAATAAAGATTTTCGATATCAGTTAACTGTAATTGGTGATTTTGCTCAAGCTATTATTGCCGAGGAAATGCAGGGAAATAGCTTCGTAATAAGAACTGATAAGCCTAATGTTAAAGTTTCCTGGCAGATAACAGGTATTCGTAAAGATGCATTTGCAGAAAGATACAGAATACCGGTTGAAGAAATTAAACAGGGACATGAAGCAGGAAAGTATCTGCATCCTGAGGCATTTAATATCCCTGCAGAATTGGGTATAGATTATGAAAACAATAATACAGTTATTGAAGCGGATGAATAAACTTTAAACTATTTAATGTTTTTATTATAAGACATCCTGATTTAGGTTGACTCTAATTTAAAAAACCTCTCTGCT
>DATHSU010000056.1:0-5582 GCA_035463895.1 Ignavibacteriaceae bacterium
TTCCACGCAAGCATATGATCCTGCAAACCTTAAAAGACCTGCAGGAAAAAGTTTGAGTGATATTAGGATTGTTCCGAATCCTTATATTATTAATCCCATTAATGAACTTAGTTTCCAAAGCACTCTGGATGAAGATAAAATTGCATTTTATAACATCCCTGGTAATTGCACAATTAACATATACACCGAATTAGGAGAATTGATAAAAACTATCGAACATACTGACGGAAGCGGTGATGCTTTCTGGTACTCGGTTACATCATCCAATCAGATAATTGTAAGCGGTATTTACATTGCTGTGATCACTGATAATAATACAGGTGAAAAACACATTGCAAAATTCGTCATTATTAGATAGAAATAATTTCAGTTAATATCTTATAAAAAAGGTTATTGTAATGAATAAAAAATTATTAATGCTTTTCGGAATATCACTACTATTTCTTACTGCTTGTGACTATTTCGAAAACAGTGATACACTTGATAGTGCAACTATTGAGTTTAATCTATCTGGTTTGCCGGTAATTCCGGATACAATGGCTTTTGTTGCATGGTTTGAGAATGAAGATCCTGCGCAGACGGATCCTGTAATTCTGTTTTCCGGAAATGCGGCAAACGGAAATCTCTCTTATAAATCCGAAAAACCACTCAGAATGCTTCAAATAGCACAACTTTTTTGGATTACTGTTGAGAGGAAAAGCCTTCTTGATACTTTACCGCCAACAATTCCGGCAAACAGCAGAAAGATTCTTGGAGGCAGGTTTGCTAATGCCAGCTGCAACCTTGGATTTGGAGAAAATGTTTTTAGTCTTGATAATTCCTCTGCCGTTTTTAATTTACTGACTCCGACAGACAGTTTAAACGTAACACCTCTTAGTGGTATTTGGTTTGTTGATTCAGTTAGTCAAACTATAACTGCTGGTTTAGAACTTCCTGAGTTATACGGCGGCTGGAGATACGAAGGCTGGGTTGAAGTAAACGGAGTTCTGGTTTCAACAGGAAGATTCAGTTCTCCAAGAGGAGTTGATCAATTAAACGAATACGGCAGCACTTTAGATCCATTGCCATTTCCGGGTGAGGATTTTCTTGCTAATGCCCCTGCAGGTTTAACTTTTCCTCTAAATCTATCTGGAGCAAAAGTTTATATCACAATGGAAATTAATGATAACAGGAATGCTGGTACTTCAGCAGGAATTATAATTTTTGAAGGCACTGTGCCTAATCCTGCTCAAAGCGGGGTAACTTATACAATGGCTAATGCCAATGCTACATTGCCAAGCGGCGATGCAATTATTAAAGTGGATTTAGTTGAGTAAAAAAATAAATCCATTCGTGTAAAATTAGAAAAGAAATAGGTATTTACATGAAAAAAATTAGTTTACTTTTAGTTTTTACTTTTCTTCTTGCTGCAGTTTTTCCAACTGAAACAATTGCTCAGGAAAGAAATAAACTGGCACAGTCCGGTATGAAGTTTCTGAGTGTTTCACTCGATCCACGTTCCAGTGCAATGAGTGATGCAGTAACGTCTTTGATGTCTAATTCAACATCAATGCTTTATAATCCATCAGCAATGGCTGAAATGCAGGGTTACAGTGATTTTGCATTCGGTACAACAAGGTGGATTGCAGATATAAATTATATATATGGAACTGCAGCTCTGAACCTGTTTGATGGTGATTACGGAGTGTTTGGTGTTTCCCTTGTAGCAGTAGATTACGGGGAGTTCTTAGGTACCATAATTGCTCCTAATGACGACGGATATCTGGATGTAGGAACATTTAAACCTACAGCTATGGCTATAGGTATTGGCTATGCAAACCAGCTCTCTGAAAAGTTTATGGTCGGAGGTAACATTAAATATGTTCGTCAGTCTATGGGTACTGCAGTGACCGGATTCGACCCGGGAGGCGGCAGATTAACTGAAGAGTTCAAGGTTGATGTTGCAGCATTTGACTTCGGTATTCTTTATCATACCGGGTTTAAGAGTCTGAATTTTGGTATGAGTGTAAGAAACTTTTCAACTGAAATAAGATATAAGGATGACAACTTTCAGCTTCCTCTTACTTTCAGAATTGGTATGTCAATAAATGCTATGGACTTAACATCAGTTAATCCGGATATGCATTCACTATTAGTTGCTGTTGATGCATCTCACCCAAGGGATTATCCGGAACAGGTATCCTTTGGTGCTGAGTACACCTTTATGAATACATTTTCTCTCAGGGGCGGATACACTTTCCCTACTGATGAACAGGAATTCAGTGCCGGTGTAGGTTTCAGACAGCAGTTTTCAGATTTTAAATTCGCGGTTGATTACTCTTATACTCCTTTTGGAATATTCAGTGATGTTCACAGAGTATCAATCAATATCGGTTATTAATCATTTTATCATAGAGAAAAACCATGATGAAAAAGTTTTACATATTCAGCAGTTTAGTTTTAAGCTTAAGTCTATTGTCATTTGTAGGTTGTGGTGATGATCCCGAGCCGGGTCTTTGGCCTACTTTTGTAAATGAGGATAAACCTGCTCCTGTTATTAATTCCATTGATTCTGACAAACAGGCTTTAGCAGGAATTACAACGATTACCCTTAATGGGCTGAACTTTTCTTCAAATCCACAAGAAAATTCGGTTTATTTTAATGGGGTAAAGGGTGTTATAGTAAGTTCAACTCCTACTCAGATTCGTGTAAAAGTACCACTGGTTACCGGGGATGCAGTGGAAATAAAAGTTGCATCTTTTAAGGTGGAGAATTTCAGTAATGTATTCAGTTATAAAATAGATCCCGGTGTTGCTGAATATTTTGCATTTGATCCTAACAATAATCAGTTACCATTTGCAATAACTTTTGATAATAACGGCAATCTGCTTGTTTCATTACAGGGTCAGGGTATTTATAAAGTTACACCTGATAAGGAATTATCAGAATTTGTACCAAAGGGTGCAGAAACAAAATGGGATGCCCTGAGATATTTTACTAATGGTGACATTTATGCTTCTAAAAATCTCCGCGGTATATGGAAAGTAAATGAAGGTGTTACACCACCAAATCCGCCATGGGGCCTGGCACCTGCTGGTACTTTTCTAAAGGATTTTGATTTTGATCAAAATTCAAATCTATGGGCTGTCGGTGCTAATAATGTGATTTTCAAAATCAAACAGGATCTTTCAGTAACTGAGTATCCTTTTGTTGCACAGCTAAATACAGTTAGAGTATTTAATAATTACCTTTACGTGTCCGGTTTAAAGTCTGCTGTTCAAGGTGTTTGGCGGATGCCCATAGATGCTAATGGTGATTTAGGTGCTGAGGAACTATATTTTGAATTAACAAATAATTATCCTGGTGTCAGAACAAACACAATGACATTTTCACAAGACGGAGATTTATATTTAGGCACAAATAAAAAACCAAATCCGGTAATTGTTATAAAACCAAACGGATCTTCGGAATCTTTATACGAGGGCGTAATTTTAGGCGATGAAATTATTTCAATGTACTGGCCGCAGGGCAACAAATTGTTTTTAACCCGTGTTGCAGGTTCAGGTTTAAATCAAACAGTTTTATGGGTTGATATCCAAAAACCTGGTGCTGAATATTTTAATCAATAATTAATATTTAGTCTGAGACGACTAATCAAAATAATCACAAAATAAGGAGTACTTAGTATGAAAAAATTTGTAGGACTTGTTTCTCTGTTCGTTCTTTTTGCAGTTGGATCTGCATTCTCACAATACTGGACACCTCTTGGAAATTTCCCGGATGATAATTTTCTTCTGGGAACCAGTACAGGCGGTCATGGAATAGCTGTTGATCCGGATGGTAAAGTTTGGTTTCAGCCTTTTGGTGCAACAGAACCAATAGTAACCGGTACAGGTGATACAGTCAACACAAGAGCGTTATATGTGTTTTTTCCTGATGGAACGCCGGCACCTTTCTCTCCAATTCAAACTGTAACTATTGGCGGTGTGACCGATACACTATTCAACAGCGGCAGAGGTCTTAAAGAAGATGCTGATGGTAATATCCTCGCTTCATTTTATGATGAAGTTTTTAGAATAGATTACCAAACCGGTGAAGGTATGGCAAAAGTTACACCTACAGATGAGCAAACATTAACAGCAGTTGCAGTTGATGATGCTAACAATATGTTCTCTGCTCATGTTATTCCTCCACTTCCGATTAAGATATTTTCGCCTGCTTTCCTCTTTTTAGAAACTGTGCTTGATGAATCAGTCGGTTTCTCTCGTGATTTTGAAGCAGGACCGGAAGGCAATACAGTTTATTGGGGTGGCTATACAAATCATCAGATATTTATATTCTCAAGAGCAGATGAATTTTCTCCATGGGAATTAACTGATTCAATGGCTCAGGGATTCGATTCAGAATCTTTCAGATGGTCACCCGACAACTCAGTTTTATGGATATCTGCTGGTTCTTATAACGATCTTCCAAATCAATATCCTGGCGTTGTAACTAATTATGCACCCGGTGCATATTATGCATGGAATGTTGAAACTAAAGAAGTAGTTGATAGCTTGATCTGGCAGTTCAATGTTCCGGCTAGTCCAAATGAAAGAAATCGCGGACTGGCATTCAGCCCCGATTACAGGTATGCTTATGTTACCTGTTTTGGTGCCAGCGACTATCCATTGATCCAGAGGTTCGAAAATCCAAACTGGACAAGTGTTGATGAAGAAGGTCAGTTAGTAGTTAACGGATATAAGCTTTCCCAAAACTATCCGAATCCGTTTAACCCATCAACAAAGATTTCATTCGAATTGCCATCAGGCGGATTTGTAACCTTAAAGGTTTATGATATGCTCGGCAGGGAAGTAGCAACTTTGGTTAACAGTGAATTGACAAGCGGTGCTCATACAGTTAATTTTAATGCTGCAAATCTTTCTTCAGGTACTTATGTTTACCAGTTGTCTTCCAATGGTAATCTATTAACAAATAAGATGGTTCTATTGAAGTAAAATTTCGAAGCTATCTTTTACAAATAACCCTGCTGAAAATGCAGGGTTTTTTATTTTCTGTTCAGAACTTAAAACTTAAACCTAACCTTGTGATAGTATCCAGTTCTTTAATTCCATCAGGCGGCTTTGCATCAAACCTGAGATTAAATCTTACATTTAAGTTAATTAGCTTGCTTAATATTATTGATAAAGTGTTTTCAGATATTAGTCTGTAATCTTTAATTTTAACAATATCCGGCTGATAATAAGAAACAGATAAAAACTTTAAATCATCTTTGAGGTCTATCTCAAAAGTAAAATAAGTACTGAAACGATGCGCATTTATATTTTTATCGTGGAATGCGTTTTCATCAACGTCATAAGCTTCAATTTCATAAAAATACGAAGTACCGGCACGAAACTTAAAGTTACCAGAAGTAAGTACTTTATAGCGGAGCCCGGCGCCTATCAGTTCTCTGGAAAGTAATTTTCGTTTTTTATTATAATCAAACTGAATAAATGCTTCAAGCTGAAGCCAGTTGTTAATACGTTCAACATTTCTCAAATGAGTAATTAATTCATTTGAAAACTGCTCGCCGTTATTCCATCCATAACCACCTGATAAG
>DATHSU010000057.1:0-3430 GCA_035463895.1 Ignavibacteriaceae bacterium
ATTGTTTTTTCAATTTCACTACTGTTTCCAAAAGGAATAAAAACAGTAACCATTTTTTCCATCATTTATCTCTCAAATTTTTTCTTCAAAAATAATACATTCAAAAATACCTATGCGAATTATAATAAAATAGACTGCTTATAACATATTTTTTTAATATCTTTTCAGGTACAATTGTTCATTTATAGAATGAAAAATTTGCCTAATACAAATTATTTTTATTGATTAAGTATCACTAAGGGAAAAATGAAAATTATATTTCACTTTTTATTACTGCTTTTGATGTGCTCGCAATTTTTTGCAGCAGCTCAAAGCAGTAAATACCGACATTTGGTCGGAAGCAACCTTGAGGTTGCAATGAACCCGGTTTATTCGCCGGATGGAACTATGATTGCTTTTACTAAAAGCGGTTACACAGGTATTTACGTTTATAACCTTGAAAAAGATAAGGTTACCCAGATCACTGATGAATTATCTGCAGGATATGGTTTTAAATGGTCTTCGGATTCTAAAAGCATCTTAAGCAGAGTTGCAAGGTATGAAGGTCCGCGCAGATATAATTCTTTAAAGATTTTTGATGTGCAAAGCGGAGCACCCACACAGATCTCTGAAGAATCAACCAGTATGCCCTACCTTCCTGAATGGGCACCGGGAAATAGTAAAGTTATTCTTCCTCAAAGAGATGGCTTAAAAATATTTGAAACCGGTAAGGAACCTTTCTTCCTTGAAAACGAATCTCCTGTTGTTGTTTTCTCACTAAACGACAAAATAGTTGTAAAGGATTTATCTAAAGAAACTGAAACTGTGCTTGTCCCTTTCAACAGCCAAAAATATCTGAATGTTATTTTATCGCCTGATAAATCCAAAATAGCTTTTGAGGTATATGGTGGAAACCTTTTTGTTATGAACATAGATGGAAGTGATTTAATTGATCTTGACGTAGGTTACAATCCGAAATGGTCACCGGATAGCAAGTCTTTAGTTTATATGATAACCGAAGATGACGGACATGCATTTACTTCTGCTGATATTTTTATGATTACTGTTGATGGTATGAATAAAACAAACCTTACTAATACTGAAGATGAAATTGAACTTAATCCCTCAATATCACCGGATGGCAGAACTATTGTATTTGAGTCATTTCTTAATGGTTCAATTTATTTAATGAATCTAGATTGATGCGGAGCATAAAAATGAAATATTCAAATATTAAATCGAACTTATTAACAATCTTACTTGCACTTTTAATCTCTGTTAGTTCTCCATTTAGTACATATTCCCAGCAGGTCACAGGCCTTTCGGGTTGGAATATTTATCTCGATCCCGGTCATAGCCAGGATGAAAACATGGGAATATATGGTTATTCAGAAGCAAAAAAAGTATTAAGAGTTGGATTAGCATTAAGACAGTTATTATTAGATAATACAGATATTGACACAGTTTATATTTGCAGAGAGAATGATCAGCAGCAGGTTTCATTATCTCAGAGAACAACAGAGGCAAATAATCTTGGTGCTGCCTGGTATCACTCAATCCATAGTGATGCATCCGGAACTCCATCTACAAATAGGACTTTACTGTTATGGGGTCAGTATCTCAATTTTACAGAAAAAATTCCAAACGGCGGTAAAGCAATGAGTGATATAATGGTTGGATTACTGACCGCTGGTTACAGAATTCCTACAACCGGTTCAATCGGTGACCGTACATTTTATGGAGGATGCCCTTCATCCAGGCCCTGCCCTTATTTATACGTCAATTATTATACTAATATGCCTTCAGAGTTAAGTGAAGCAGGATTCCATACTAATCCGGAACAAAACCAGTTGAACATGAATGAAAAATGGAAAAGGCTCGAAGCATATACTTTTTACTGGTCGATTTTGAACTATCATAACATAGTGCGACCTTATGTTGGTATCGTCACAGGCATTATTAGAGACTTTGAGTCAGGTTTGCCAATAAACGGTGCAATTGTTTCTGTTGACGGTCAAACGGATACTACTGATACGTATGAATCATTATTTTATCAATACTCAACCAATCCTGATTTACTTAGAAACGGATTTTACTTTTTTGAAGATGTTTCACCAGCGACTCATCAACTGCTGGCTTATGCACCTGGTTATGATTCATTGATAGTTAATGTTACTCCGTTAGACACATTTTTTACTTTTGTTGACTTACAGTTAATTTCTCAGATTCCGCCTAAAGTATTATCGACCGTCCCTGCATTTAATGACAGCTTATACCCGGGTTATGAAAACCTTGAAATTAATTTTTCAAGACAGATGGATAAGGCATCAGTAGAATCTAATATAAGTTTTAACCCTCCGGCTGCTGTTACATTTTCATGGACAAATGATGATAAAACTTTAATTGTTAATACATCAAACTTTGCATTTGCATCAGAGTATGAAGTGACCATCTCCGGCAGTGCATTAGGAAAATATGGACATCCGTTTGACGGAAATGGTGACGGCATTGGCGGCGATCCGTTAACATTTAATATTAAAACAAAGGTTCAGGATTTTACTGCACCAGCCGCAACAGGCATTCATCCATCCTTAAATGCAACTGATGTAGAGTTACGTCCGGTAATTAATTTCGGATTCAGTGAACGCATTAATACTTCAACTTTATCCGGTAAATTCAGAGTTGTAAGAAATTCAACTCAAACAAATGCCGCAGGAATTCTCAGACATTATGTCGTAAGCGACAGAAGTGCATTGAATTTTTTTGTTACAACACCATTGATTGAAAATGAAACTTACACTATACAATTATTACCCGGTGTTGAAGATATTTTTGGTAATGCAATGGTTGATCAGGTAGAATCTCAATTTATCACAGGTAATTCCAACTACATTACAAGAACATTGATTGATGATTTTGAAGGAGGCATTGGCAACTGGTTTCAGCCAACAAGCTCGCCCAGCACAGTTGGTATTTTTGAAGAACTAACAAAAATTTCACTATCAACTTCAGTGATCAATCTTAACACGCAAAGTTCAAGATCTATGATGCTTGAGTACGGCTGGGATTCAAACGCAAGCAACTGGTTAATAAGAGAATATTATACTCCTGTTCAGCCGCAGTTTAATACAAACGGATTGCTTCAGGTATTTTTATTCGGTGACGGCAACAATAATAAATTCCGATTTGCTGTGCGAGAGATTAATACAAATACTTTTGAAGTAAGTCCCTGGTATGATGTTGATTGGGTTGGATGGCGATTAGTTACCTGGGATCTTACATTGGGAGAAACAGGAACGTGGTTAGGAAACGGAATTCTGGAACCCCCGCTCAGGTTCGACAGTTTTCAAATGACTTATGAAGCAGGTATTCAGAGTTCTGGAGTACATTATTTTGATGACCTGCGATTTGCAACTTTTGACCCTGTTGGCGTTGAGGTTGAAGATGGTGT
>DATHSU010000058.1:0-9364 GCA_035463895.1 Ignavibacteriaceae bacterium
ATGCCGGAGATAATATCAGAAAATTTCTCAGCCCACTTGTTTTCAACATTTAATGCAAGTGCATAAGGTAAAAATGATTCGAAAAGTTCCGGAGTTCTATGAGGTTCCTTAATTGAGTTCATCCTGTCTTTCTCAGCTACACCTAAATACATTTTAAAACCATCTATCTTATCCATTATTTCCCTGCCAAGAAGAGTAGGTGCCTTTAACAAATTATAAAAAACAATATTTACCAGAGCTATTATTGCAATAACTAATATCATTAATGGCGAGCTCACTTCAGAAAGAAAGTAAAATCCTGCAATCTGTCCGAGAACAAAAGGGATTGAAAACAGTGTAATAAAAATCGCGCCGCCTAATGCTGTAACTTTTCCTCTGCCTTTGCTTAAAGCGCCTTTCCAGGCTTTAAATACTGCAAATAAAAGTACGGTGACGCCCATACTCCAGAGAGTAATCCATGCAAGCATAAATATTTGTTCCTCAGATCCTCCGATGATTGAGAGTATAAGAATTATTACGGATAATGCAATTCCTATAAAGAAATATTTTCGATTTGTATAAAAATAATTTTTTTCATAACTGTTCTTTAATGAATTCTTTAACGCTTTTATTGCTCTCTGTAAGATAGAATGATTTTTCTGTTCGAGTTCAAGAACCTGACGTCCTCCGTTTTTGTTAAACCCTAATTTATTGAGTACAACTTGTTCATCATTTGTTAAGGCTTTATTACTTCCGCTTTTTTTAACGAGCTGGTATTTATCGTCCACTTCCTCAATATTAAGGTAACCCTTAACGGCAAGCGATACAATTGTACTTGTAAATACTTTATTATCATAACCCATTTCTGAAATGAATCTTACTGAACCGGGTGACAGTTCAGAAGGCGGTTCATATAGTGGGAAAATAATTCCTTTTGCAGGATCTTTTCCAACCCGCGACCAGATAATGAGATAATAAAATATCAGGATGATAATTCCAATCAGACCTGCAACTATTTGGATGTTATCCTGAATAAAATATCCTAACCTCTCTGAATCAGATGGTTCATAGACCAATCCTTTAGGCCATTGTAATACTATTGTCAGACCTTCCTTCGGATTCAGCATTTTGGTTGATCTGAAAATGATCTTATCAGAGCTAATTACTTCGTAACTATAATCAGCTCCTTTGAAACCGGAATATCCTGTATAACCGTATAATTTCAAATCGTCGCTGGAAACAGAGCCCGGCAGATTAACTGTTGCAGATACCTTTTCGATGAAAAAATCCCAACCATTACCGGTTACATTCCAGTAGAGTTCATCAAAATTATCGAAGTAACCTATCTGTCTTTCTGTTGAATATTTGATAATGTAGGTATACTCTCCCACAGGCAGATAGTAATCACTGCTTCCGAAATAAACTCTAATACCATTTGATAAGTTTTCAGTATGGTAGCTTTCGGAATTGCCGTCTCGTAAAACTTCTAATACTTTAAAAGTGATATTTACACTTTTACCATAATCATCTTTGTATTTAGTAGGGAAGTCCCGGTAAATACCCCGTTTTATTTTATCACCGGAAGCATAGACTTTAATGGTTTCAGCGACCATCATTGATGCATCGGAATGTATTGTAATCTCACTACCAAATGAAATTATTCTTTCAATGTGTTCGTATTGAGCTAATGTGAGATTTGCAAACAGAAATATTAAGAAGAAAAATATTTTCATAGCTTTACTTCCGGGGTTGCTTTTTCAGTAGCAAGAGTAATTTCAAAATAATTATCCTGCTTGAAGTTTAGTAAACGTGCGATGATATTCGAAGGAAATGATTCAACTCTAATGTTATAATTTCTAATCGCACCGTTATAATATCTTCTTGCGTACTGTAACTGGTCTTCTATTTCAACTAACTGATTTTGCAGATTTAGAAAGTTCTCATTTGCTTTAAGCTCCGGATAATTTTCAACTACCACAAAAAGCTTTTTTAACATTCCTGACAAATCTGACTCAACGGGGGCTTTATCACTTAGATTGTCAGATTTTACTGCTTCACTTCTTTTTTGTGTTATATCCTCAAGAAGACTTTTTTCGTGCTGACTGTATCCTTTTACAGCTGCCACAAGATTTGGTATCAAATTATGTCTGCGCTTAAGTTGAACATCAATACCGCTCCACGCCTCTTTAATTAAGTTCCTGTCACGAACAAATAAGTTGTAGATTATAATTATCCAACTGAATATTACTGCAATAATAATTACAATTATGGTGATCAAATTATTTTCCCTTTAATTATCTATTCCTCATTAAAAATTGAACTGTGTATAAATCAAAAGATTTTGGCAAATACCTTTCGAATATATTAAATTAAATCAATCCAATTGAAATAAAAAAAAGAATAATTTTTAAATACAACAATTTGCAGTCTTTGGGATTTTAGATAATCAGAATCTCCAAGTGTTATAGCGTAAACGAAATATCCGGCTAAACAAAATAATATTCTGTTTTCAGTAATGAAGAAGAAGAGGTAAATGTAACGAAAGTAAATTTAGCTGAAGTTGAATAACAATAGATCTGATATTAAAGAAAGGAAAAATCCTTAGTTGACATTAGTCTTTACAAAAAATAAAATTCTTTTTATGCTGAAAAGGAATTTACCGCCTCACTCTCAGTGTTGTAAATATTAAATACCCTATACAACCCCATAGTATCCATTATCTTAAAAGCTTCAGTGTTTGGGATGACTAACTTTAACTCACCGCCTCTTTCAGTGACTCTCTTTAAAATCATTACAAGAGCACCAAGAAATGTCGAATCAATAAACTGACATCTGGTTAAATCTATAACAATCTTATATTGTTTCATAGAAATAACCTCGTATATCCTATCACGAAAAATTGAGGCTTCTTTAAAAGTTGCACGGACGAAATTTATTTTTTCTATAAGTACATTTTCGACGAATTTACGGATATAATCTTCTTCCATCATAAAAAATTCTGTTTGATTGATACTAAAATTACTTTCATATTCTTCAGTAAATATAAATATTATCACTTTAAGATTTATCCACAAACTGAATAAGAATGCTGAGCATATTCTTTTAAATAAAATAGCCTGAAAGGAGTAAGCTTTCAGGCTTTAATGAGATTTTTTATAACTAGTCTAACACAGGAATTATCACTTTATCAAGTACGTGAATGACACCATTGGTTGCTCTGATATCAACTGCGGTAATATTAGCATACCCTGTCACATCATTACCAATCATAACCACACCATCTTCAACTTTAGTAAATGCAAATTGACCTTGTAAGGTATTCACTCTGCTGGACTTAGCAACATTTCGTGAGAATTTTAATCCCGGTGAAACGTGATATAACAGAACAGTAGTTACTAATTCCCGGTAAGGCTCGGTTAAAAGTTCTTCAATGGAAATATTTAATGCAGCAGCTAAATCCAGGAAGGCCTGATTAACGGGTGCAAAAACTGTAAATTGACGATTACCATTAAGTACATCTACTAATCCAGCGAACTGCACTGCAGCAACCAGATATGTAAAATTTGTATCACTTGCTGCAATTCCAACTATGGTTTGACCATTACCGGGTCTTTTTTCTAATGAATTTGTTACAGAATTATCTGCAGAAACAGGGTTCATAGTACTGCTGTCTGAACAGCCTACAAAAGAAAAAGCAACAAGCGAAATGGAGAGAAAGATTAAAAAGAAATTTTTCATAACATCACCTTTTATATTTTGTTAGTTTAAAATTGATTACTATGGACTAACATCAGATAAAATATCTTAGTTCCCGATTTATGAATTAATAATTCAATACCCTCAGATTTTTTAGTGGTTAAAAAACAGACTTTATAGAGAAAATTATTTCACACAACAAATAATTATTTTATTAAGTTTGCATAGACAAATGAGACTTTTATGAATGAATTAACCAAGCAAAAAATTAAATCCATTGTAAGCTCTTCAAATTATTTTGATTCATATGAAGATCGACTTGTTTATTCTTATGATGGCACTCCGACTCTTCATCAAATGCCGGAAGCTGTAGTTTTTCCCCAGGATGAAGATCAGATTTCTCAAATAATCAAACTTGCAAACGAACAAAAATTTGCAATTGTTCCGCGTGGTGCCGGAACAGGATTAAGCGGTGGTTCTGTTCCTGTAGAGAACAGCATAGTAATTGTGATGACCAAATGGAATAAAATTCTTGAAGTTGATGATAAAAATTTAACTGCCTGGGTTCAGCCAGGTGTTATAACCGGTGCACTGCAAAAAGAAGTTGAAAAATCAGGATTATTTTATCCACCCGATCCCGGGAGTTTAAATGTATGTACAATCGGTGGAAACGTTGCGAACAATGCCGGAGGTTTGCGCGGATTAAAATATGGCGTTACAAAAAATTATGTGCTCGGTGTGGAAATGATCTTACCGAATGGAGATCTTTTAAAAACAGGCGGTAAGAATATGAAAGATGTAGCAGGATATAATCTGCGTGATTTTATTGTCGGTAGTGAAGGAACTCTCGGAGTAATTACAAAAGTCTTATTGAAATTAATTCCAAAACCCACACAAACAATAACTTTGCTAGCATACTTTGATAAGCTGACAGATAGCGCACAGGCAGTGTCTGATATTATTGCAGCCCACATTACTCCTTGTATGATGGAGTTTCTTGATAAAACAACAATTAATTGTATTGAAGATTATGTTAAAATAGGATTACCGAGAAACAGCGAAGCAATTCTTTTGCTTGAAGTTGACGGCAGAGGCAGTGCAGTAGCGGAAGATGCTGAAACAATGAATAACATTCTGACTAAAAATAATGCCTCATTCATTAAAGTTGCAACAACGGAAGAAGAGTCAAATAAATTAAAAACTGCGAGAAGAACTGCATTCAGTGCACTTGCCAGGCGAAGACCAACAACTATTCTTGAGGATGCCACTGTTCCAAGAAGTGAATTGCCTGTGATGATTGAAAAAGTAACTGAGGCTGCAAGGATGTTTGATGTAATGATTGGCAATTTTGGTCATGCCGGAGATGGTAATCTTCATCCAACCTGCTTAACGGATGAAAGAGATAAACACGAAATTGAAAAAGCTCATCGGGCATTTGATTTTATTTTTAATGAAGCAATAAAGCTTGGTGGTACAATTACCGGTGAGCATGGAACCGGCTTATCCAAAAAACATTTTCTTGAAAAGCTTGCCGGAATCCCGGGCATTGAAATGATGAAGAAGATCAAGGCTTCAATTGATGAAAATAATATTCTAAACCCGGGTAAAATATTTACAATCTCACCAAAGTGTGAAGGAAGTTTACCAATGAACAGGGAGCAGATAAAAGATTTTGCATGAAACAAATTACTCCTAATTCTGAGCTATTAAAAATTCTTCCTCACGATGACATTCTTCAGCAATGTATGCACTGCGGTTTATGTCTTGCAACCTGTCCGACCTATGATTTAACAAAGATGGAACGTTCTTCACCTCGCGGCAGAATATATATGATAAAATCTGTTGCAAGAGGGGAGATGGAGTTGAGTGAAACATTTGCTGAAGAAATGAACTTCTGTCTTGATTGTCAGGCATGTGAAACTGCTTGTCCTGCAGGAGTTAAATACGGCAGAATGGTTGAAACAGCAAGAGTAGTTATCGATGAATACGGTTATGGGGGAAAGTTTGGAATTGCTGTTAAAAGATTTGCATTAAGAAAAGTTGTCGCATCCCGAAATGTATTAAAATTTGTTTCAAGATTGCTATGGTTTTATCAGAAGACAGGATTGCAAAAGCTTATAAGGAGTATTGGACTGTTAAAATTATTTTCAAAAAAACTTTTTGAGATTGAAAAGCTTTCTCCTGTTATTGCCGATATATTTTCTGATAATCAGATCAATGAAATTGAAATGCCAGATGGTGAAGTGAAATACAAAACCGCGTTTCACTTCGGATGCCTTATGAATACTATGTTTGCAGATATTAATTCTGATACAATTGAAGTGTTGAAGGAATGCGGCTGTAAAATTATAACCCCAAAAGATCAGGTATGCTGCGGGTCTTTAATGGGGCATAATGGCGATATGGAATTTGCACTTAAACTTGCCAGAAAAAATATTGATGCATTTGATAAACAAGATTATGATTATCTGATTTCAAACTCTGCCGGATGCGGTGCATTTATGAAAGATTATGCACACTTATTTGAAGATGATCCAGAATATGCTGAAAAAGCAAAAAGATTTTCTGCTAAGGTGAAGGATATAATGGAGTTCATTGCCGAGCAAAAACCTGAACTAATTTTTAATTCTGTCATTTCGAAGGAGTCATCGACTGAGAAATCTGATTTAAAAGAACCAAAAAAGATTTCTCTTGCGCCAAGTCGGGTTCTAAATGACATCACGGAAAAAAATCAAACCGTTACTTACCACGATGCCTGCCATCTTCTGCACGCACAAAAAGTAGGCACACAGCCAAGAGATGTAATTAAATCGTTACCGGGAATAAAATATACAGAACTTGAAGAAGCAAGTTGGTGCTGCGGTAGTGCGGGAATTTATAATGTTGTAAGGTATGATGATGCATTGATGCAGCTTGAAAGAAAAATGAATAATATTAAAAATACAAATGTAAAGGTAGTTTTAACCGGAAACCCCGGGTGCATGGGACAAATAAAATACGGCACACAAAAATTTAATGTTGATCTTGAGGTCATTCATCCTGTCACTTTGATAAGAAGAATGTTTACCCGTAAATAATTTTGGTATTCTTTTATGTCTTTGTGATTTAGTGGCGAAAATTATGAATGCCAAGAAAGCACTAAATACCACAAACTGAATTTAATCTTCAACTCTTTCATCCCACAACATATGTTCAAATGTTTCTCTGCTGCGAGTGACAGAGACTTTATCTCCATCAACCATAATTTCTGGCGCACGGCGGCGTGCATTATAGTTCGATGCCATTACCATGCCATAAGCTCCTGACGACATTACTGCAAGCAGTTCACCGGTTTTAGTTTCAAAAATTTCTCTGTCCTTTGCGAAGTAATCCCCGGTTTCGCAGATTGGTCCAACAATATCAGCTATTATTTTATTCTTATTTAGAACTCTTTTAACCGGTTGTATGTGATGATAAGCATGGTAAATAGTGGGACGCAGCAGATCGTTCATTGCTGAATCAACTATTATAAATCTTTTATCTCCATTCGACATATTATAAATAACTTCTGTAACCAGAAGGCCGCCGTTTGCTGTGAGATATCGGCCTGGTTCAAAAATAATTTCGCAATCTATTTTTGTGAAACAGGGAGTTAGCTTTTCTGCATATTCTTCAATAGTAAAAGGACTCTCATCACGATACTTTACTCCTATACCTCCACCAACATCGAAATGATCGAGTTTTAGACCGTCTTTTTTTAATTCACAATACATCTTACCCAGTTTTTTAACAGCTTCGGCAAAAGGATCGAGTGATGTAATCTGTGAGCCGATGTGCATATCAATACCGGTGAATTGGATATTCTTAAACTCATTTCTGCGTGAGTAAAGACTCCAAGCAGTTCTTGTATCAACACCGAATTTGCTGTTTGCCAGCCCTGTTGAAATATAAGGATGAGTTTTAGGATCAACATCAGGATTAACTCTTATTGCAACACGTGCAATTTTATTTATCTCACCTGCAATCTTATCAATGAGTTCAACTTCTTCTACAGATTCAGCTTTAATCAGTAACAGATCTTTTTCAATACCGAGTCTGATTTCGTCTTTAGTCTTTCCTACTCCGGTTAAAATAATTCTACCAGGTTCAACTCCTGTTTTAAGAGCACGGAATAATTCACCTTCAGAATTAACATCTACTCCGCTGCCGAGTTTAACGAAAGTATTAATTACGCTCAGATTAAAGTTTGCTTTCATTGCATAAAATATTTTATGCTTAATACCTTTAAAGGCGTTTTCAAAATCACGGTATTGTTTTACAAAATGATTTTTACTGTAAACATAAAATGGTGTTCCGTATTCCTCAGCCAATTTCTTAAGCTGTACATTTTCTATGTACAGTTCATCGTTTATGTATTTTATAAAGTCAGTTTCGAAGTATTGCATAGTGTTTCCTAAAAATTCAAAACGTAGGGGAGGGGCTTGCCCCTCCCGTAATTAGTATTTATGTAATATTAACATTTTCTAAATAATATAAATCCCTGGCGGACAGGGCAAGCCCTGTCCCTACAATCAATAATACAAATAATATTTCTTGGATAATTTTGTGAAACTTTCAATATCTTTATTGAGATAATCCCTTATATCCGATACTCTTTGATTTTTAACAAACATTTCTCTGATTTTGCTCGTGCCAAGAACTTTATCAAACATATCGTCATTCTTGCCTTCAACGATAAGGTTTCTTCCGGGATATAATTCATTAACAGCCTGCAGAAAATAAAATTGTATTTCCATCAGGTTAACAGTTGAATAATCAGTAATATAAATCTGAACACCGTGCAGTATTTTATCTTTTCCAAAACCGTAGTAAGGTTTATAAGTAATAGGTCTGAATTTAACTCCAGGCAAATTATATGAATTCATTTTACTGGTTATTTCCTGGGAATTTATCCATTCTGCTGCAAAGGTCTGGAAGGGTATTGTGTATCCAACTCCTATTGATATTACATTTCTTAGTTCACCAATAATTCCCGATGCGGTATAATAAAACGAAGAATAATAATGAGGAACGTGAGGTGAAGTTAAAATCCAGGGCAAACCTGTCTGCTCAAAGTACAGATCTCTTGACCAGTTTTCCATCGGGACAACCTGAAGTTTGCATTTTTGTGATTTACTTAGCAGACCTTCTTCATTTAAAAGCATAGCAAGTTCACCGACAGTTAATCCGTGCACATAAGGAATTGCAAACTGGCTTACGAAAGAAAAATATCCATCTTCAACTAAATTACCTTCAATCCTGTTTCCGCCAAGAGGATTAGGACGATCAAGAATTATAACCTCTTTGTTATTTTCAGCAGCGGCTTCCATCACAAGTCCCATTGTGCTAATGTATGTGTATGATCTGCTGCCGATGTCCTGAATATCAAAGACCAGCACATCAATATCCTTAAGCATTTCCGAATTTGGTTTACGTGTTTTTCCGTAAAGGGAATAAACCGGAAGCTGTGTAAAATCATCGGTATAGAAATCAACATATTCACCAGCGGAGTAATTTCCTCTTACGCCGTGTTCAGGTCCATATAGAGCAACAAGATTCACTTCCGGGGCGTCGAATAAAATATCAATTGTGGATTTCAATTTGCTGTCAACTCCGGTTGCATTCGTAACTAATCCTACTTTTTTCCCTTTCAGCAAGTCAAATTTTCTTT
>DATHSU010000059.1:0-2689 GCA_035463895.1 Ignavibacteriaceae bacterium
GTAGCAGGAACAGCACTCGTCGCAATGGAACTTGATGAAATTGATATCGGCGAGCAGATAGAGCCTATTATTGATAATGTTATCGGTGCTTCAATTACAGGAGCGATTCCAGGCTTAGGACAGATCAGTTCATTTGTATTCGACTGTATTATGGAAGGATCTATAAACGCCTATTTAACACTTAGAGTTGGTTCAATAACAAAAGCTTACTGCGGAAGTTTAGTAAAACCTCAAAGAAAAACATTAAGACGAGCTGCAACCGTTGAAGCTGCTGCCCACCTGGGAAAGATAATCAGCGATAATGCCAAGTTGGTTACAAAGAAAATTGCGGGAAGATTTGGTAAAAAAGTCACAGGTATGTACACCGATGGCAAGAGAAAATTTACGGATAAGATAAAATCTTTTAGACGTGATAAAGATTGAATTTATGGCAGCTTGCTTAGTTAGGTTTAATTAACCTTAACAACAGAATGACTAAATACCCACAACCCATCATCCTGCTAGTGGATGATGACGAAGTTATGTGTAAACTTCTCAGCGAAGAGCTAGAGAGACTGAAGTTCCGGACTGATTACGCCTTGAATGGAAAAGATGCAATCAAGAAAGTTATTGTATTTAAGTACAACCTTGTAATAATGGGAATAAATATGCCAGGAATGCGAGGTGACGTTGCACTTAGAGAAATCAAAGGCTATCATCCCAATCTGCCAGTAATTATTTTAACTTCACAGACAGACATTAAAATCAAGGATAGATGCTTTAAACTAGGTGCTGCGGATTATATTACAAAGCCATTTGATTTTGAAGATTTGTTTGACGCAGTTATAGAAAATATTAATGTAAAAATTTAATCCAACTTCTCACCCGATCATCACCTTAATCTTCCTTATCGTCAGCGGCGCGCTGCATTTATAGTGATTATTGACATTAACGTAAGTATCAACTTTTTTAATCTTCATCCCGGGGCTGTTTTGCTCCGGATTATTTATCTTTTCAATTGTAAATGTTTTTCGTAAAAAATTACAATTAATATATATTTTTCATTGACTTTAAACGTTATTCACTTATATTTGCTGTAAACATATTTCAGGAAATACTATGAAAAATAAACGTTTTTCACAATCTATAAATGTTTTTCACGAAAGAGAAGCCCCTGAACAGGGAAATTTGGTCGGCTACGGGGCTATTATCGATGCATTAGGCTTAAAAGTACCAATACCCAGGCAGCTTTCATTAATAAGTGAAAAACATAAGAAATATTCAGTTGATGGATGGAACGTTTATACGGTAAAGCATCAACCGCAGGAGACTCTTTATAATCATTTAGTATTTGCACTTAAATATGAAGGTATAAATCTTTTATTTTTCAAAAAATTATTCCATCAATTAGATCAGGCTACTATTGAAGGGTGGATAAAAAAAGAACCTTTGAGTATTTATACCAGAAAGATCTGGTTTTTATATGAATGGTTAATGCTGAAACAATTATCAGTTAATGATTTAAAAGAAGGTAATTATGTTCTGCTGGTTGATGAAAAACTTCAATACGCTTCTCCATTGAGTATAAATTCTACCAGACATCGAATTAAAAATAATTTACCAGGCACTGTAAATTTCTGTCCGCTTATTTTTAAAACAGCTAGACTGGAAAAATACATAGAAGCTGACCTGACAGAAAAAACCAATGCGGCAATCAAAAAAGTTCATAAGGATATATTACTCCGTACCTCTGCATTCCTTCTGTTAAAAGATTCAAAAGCTTCATTTACCATAGAAGGGGAGAATCCTTCTCACAGCAGAGCTATGCGTTGGGGACAGGCAATTGGTCAAGCCGGCAGTAAGCCAATAAGCAAAGATGAACTTCTGCGTCTTCAGCATATAGTTATAGGCGACAGCCGCTTTGTTAAAATGGGTTACAGAACAGAGGGTGGATTCATTGGCGAGCATGATCGCAAAACCGGTGAACCTATTCCGGAGCATATTTCTGGACGATGGCAGGACCTTGAAACTTTAATGAGTGGTTTACTTGATACTTCAAAAATACTGGAGACAAATTATTTTCATCCAGTTTTAACTGCCGTAAAAATTGCTTTTGGATTTGTTTTTATTCATCCGTTTGAAGATGGCAATGGAAGAATACACCGCTACCTGATTCATCATTTACTATCGGTAATGAAATATACTCCGCAGGGAATGATATTTCCGGTATCTGCAGCAATCCTGGAAAAGATTGAGGATTACAAAAATGTACTTCAAAGCTATTCACATCCACTGCTTGATTTTATTGACTGGAAGAAGACAAAAGACAATAATATTGAAGTGTTAAATGAAACCATTGATTATTACCGTTATTTTGATGCAACTCTCCAATCTGAATTTCTTTTCGATTGTGTTGATTATACAATTCAGCGAATTATTCCGGATGAAGTTTCATACCTGCAGAAATATGATAGAATGAAAGTATGGCTGGATGATCATTTTCAAATGCCTGATAATACTGTTGCATTATTAATCAGATTCCTTGAACAAAACAGCGGCAGATTGTCTAAAAGAGCCCGTGAAAAAGAATTTGTATCTTTAAGGAATGAGGAGATAAAAGCCTTGGAGGAAACGTACAGGGAAATAATGCAGGAAGAATAGGATTTTGTTGTGCAGAAGTCAGGATACAGAGGTCAGAAGTCAGAAGCCA
>DATHSU010000060.1:0-5764 GCA_035463895.1 Ignavibacteriaceae bacterium
AATACTGTTTCTGGCATGCGAATAACGAATAATCTGCAAATACATGTAATCCTGATATTTGCTTAGCGTTAACCGGAAAATTATATTTGTTATTCAATTTTTAAACTAATTTAACAAAAACTAATCTTTTGCGAGAATGGCGGAATTTGGCAGACGCGCTAGACTTAGGATCTAGTACCGAGAGGTGTCGGGGTTCGAGTCCCCGTTCTCGCACTTCATATTTATATAATTATATAGAGGTTTAAGTGCAATTTAATGTTGTTGAAATTTCATCTTCAGAAAAAGAAGTGGAAGTCAAATATGATTACGAAGAAATTAAAGATGATATAGATAAGGAGGTTAAAAAAGAATCTAAAAAAATCCAGGTACCGGGTTTTAGAAAAGGTAAAGTGCCGGCAAATATGATCAAGAAGCTTTATGGAGATGCACTCGAATATGAAGCTTCTGAAAAAGTTGCAAATTCTAAATTCTGGGATCTTGCAGAAAAAGAGGACTTGAAACCAATTGGCAGACCTGCAATGACAGATATTAAGTTTGAACCAGGTAAAGAGTTGGTTTTCAAAGTTAAGTATGAGGTAATTCCTACTCTTGAAATAAAAGATTATAAAAACATTAATATTGAAGTTCCCGATTTCATTGTTAAGGATGGTGAAGTGGAAAGAGAGATCAAGTATATGCTTGAATCTAACTCAACTACTGAAGTCACTGATATTGTTGGTGATGATGATAATTTTATTCTTGATGTTGAAGCAGTAAGACTGGACAAAGCAGGCAATATTTTTGAGAACTCTCAACCTGAAAGATTTCATCTTCATCTAAATGATGAAAAAGTTCAACCGGAAATAAAAGAAAAGGCAAGAGGTAAAAAACCCGGTGATAGTTTTGAATTTTCTTTCACAAACGAAACAGATAATAAAAATGATGCCGTTGAGACCATAGATAAATCTGAGGAATTCAGTTATAATTTCAAAATACTTGAAATAAAAAAAATATTGCTGCCTGATCTTAATGAGGAGTTTATTAAGAAAATCACTAAAGATAAGGTTTCTTCTGAATCCGAATTTAGAGAATCAATTAAAAATGACATTCAAAAATATTATGACCAGCGAATGGAAGAAATTGTACGCGGCAAACTTATTTCTGAAATAGTTAAAAATAACGACTTTACTCCCCCATCTTCTCTTGTTGCCAATGTTCTGGAAGAATATGTTAAATCTGAGCAAGAACAGTCAAAGAAAAACAAGAATAAATACTTCAATAAAGAGGAAGCCAAACAGAGGTTCCTGAAATCTGCAGAAAACGAAGTAAAATGGTATATGATAAAAAATGAAATAATCAGCAAGGAAAAATTAGAGGTATCCGATCAGGACTTAAATGACTTGGCTCAAAAAGAAAGTGAAAAGACAGGGCTGCCGGTTGATAAGCTATTAAATTATTATAAATCATCCGGACATTTGGACAGAACGCTCGGTGAAAAATTATTCGATTATTTAAAAGCTAATAATAATATAGAAAAAGTTGACCCGGAAAAATTTAATAAGAAAGTTGAGGAAACGAATGAGCAAAAATCCTGAAATATTTAATCAACTTGTACCATATGTAATTGAACAGACCGGCAGAGGTGAGCGCGGGATGGATATTTATTCCCGTTTGCTTAGAGAAAGAATTGTTTTTATTGGAACTCCCATTGATGATCATATTGCCAGTTTAACTATTGCACAGTTAATATTTCTTGAAGCAGAAGACTCTGAAAAAGATATCAGCCTATACATTAATTCTCCCGGCGGAAGCGTTACATCAGGGCTGGCGATTTATGATACAATGAAATTTATAAAGCCTGATATAGCAACTATCTGCGTTGGTATGGCGGCAAGTATGGGTGCGATATTATTAGCAGGGGGAACTGCCGGAAAAAGATCTTCTCTTCCACATTCTAAAATTATGATTCATCAACCCTGGATTGGTGGTTTGCAGGGACAGACAACAGACATTGAGATCCACGCAAAAGAAATGCTCAAAACACGTGATACTCTTTATAATATTCTGGCAGAACATACTGGTAAAACTATTGAACAGATTACAAAGGATTGCGACAGAGATTATTTCCTAACGGCAAAGGAAGCCAGGGATTATAAAATAATCGATAATATTATAGAAAAACGAGTCGATCAAAAAAAATAATTCCTTTTCTTCAGGGTTGACTAATAAATGATTTGCGATTTATTAGTCAACTCTCTTATTTTCCACCCGATTAATAATTCTCATTTAAATTGATTTTCCGTAATAACTTAATTTTACATTAACATGTACACAACAGCATTCTCAAAATTATTGCTGATATATTTCATAGTGCTTCTGAGTTTTTCAGGTGAAGAAATACTTTCACAACAAAACTCAGACACAAGGATAATACAGCTTGAAGAGTATCTTGCTCAATATCAAAAAGTAAAAAATGTACCTTCCATATCTGCGGGTATATTATCAGGCGACTCGATTTACTGGATTGGTGGGAAAGGATTTACCGATCTTGAAAATTTTGTCCCTGCTTCTCAAAGATCACTTTATAGAATCGCGTCAATATCGAAGCCAATAACCGCTGTTGCAATAATGCAATTGTGGGAAAAAGGATTACTTAACCTTGATGATGATGTTCGGAAATATGTTCCTTACTTCCCTCAAAAAAGATGGCCAATAACAATAAGACAGATATTAAACCATACTTCAGGTATCCGGTCTTATCGTGAAGGAGAATTTAACAGCAAAACTCTATTTCCAAATACGCGCGAAGCTCTTAAAGTTTTTGATAAAGACTCTTTACTATTTAAACCCGGTACAGATTATCTTTATTCGACTTTAAGTTATACTCTGCTTGCTTCTGTTATTGAAAGCATCAGCAGAAAACCGTATGCTGTATATATAAGAGAAAATATTTTAATACCAGCTCAAATGAATTCAACTTTTATTGATGCACAAAGAGAAATTATTTCAGGAAGAGCCCGTGGTTACACAAAAACCTTTTTTAGAAAATTAGAAAATGCTCAGCTTGCAGATCTAAGTATTAAAGTTGCCGGAGGAGGATTTATTTCAAATGTTAATGATCTTCTTCTATTTTGTAAAGCTTTATTAAATGAAACTTTAATTAGAAAAACAACACTTGATACGATGCTCACTCCTACGCGGATAAGCAGAACATTCATTAAAAATTATGGCCTGGGTTTTTCATTACCTGAAAATTCATCCGATCAAATATTTTTTCACAATGGAAGCGGCACTGGCTTTACCTCAAGATTGATGATCGATTTAGTTAGCAAAACCGCTGCTGTTCATTTGATAAATATTGCCGAACGTAATCTGCAATCTCCTGCTGATGAATTATTAAAGATTTTTAACGGTCAGGAATTCATTCGGCCGGGTTTTGTAATTTCTGATACACTTATGGCTGATTTTCTTAAAGATGGATTGGAATCTGTGTTTAATAAGTTAAATGAGATCACTAATAACGATACATCCGGGTTTTCATTCGACCATTCAGATATTGCAGGTTTTGGAAAAGATCTTGTTCAGCAAAAAAGGAACCTTGAAGCTATTGATTACCTGAAATTTGTTAATCGTTTATTTCCAGATTCTTTTCCTATAGTAGTAGCATTAGCTGATGCATACCTGAATGATGATAATAAAGGGCTCGCATTAAGAAATTATAGAATAGCTAACGGATTGGATAAAAAAGACAGATACGTCAATAATATGATTAAAAGACTATCAAATTAAGTTTTTTATCTGAACTTTAATTAGAACTAGTTTGTTAAAGAATTATGATTGGAACACGCTTTACTAAATATTTTGAACAGAATAATTTATCTGAATCGAATTTTGAAAAACTTCTTAAAGTCTTCCTTCAGCTGCTTACTATTACCTCCGGAGATGTTTCTGAATCACTTAACTGGATGAATGAATTAGACAGACAGTATCGTCTCACGGATGACAAATACGGCATCGGAGATTTTATAGAGGACCTTAAGAAGAATAATTACATAGAAGAAAATGAAAATGGATTGATATTTAAAATAACAGCTAAAGCGGAACGAGCAATCAGAAAACAATCCCTTGAAGAAATCTTCGGTAAATTAAAAAAGTCAGGCAGAGGAAATCATAAAACGCCTTTCTCAGGCACAGGCGATGAGCCAAATTCAGATAAAAGAGAATATCTGTTTGGTGACCCGATGGAACAAATTGATATGACTGACTCAATACGCAATGCTCAGATAAATCACGGAATTGATGATTTTAAGTTAACGGAAGCTGATCTTGAAGTTGAAGAGCGTGACTTTAAAGCCATCACATCTACAGTTTTAATGATAGATATTTCCCATTCGATGATTCTTTATGGTGAAGACAGAATTACTCCCGCTAAAAAAGTTGCAATGGCGCTTTCTGAACTTATTACTGTTAAGTACCCGAAGGATACACTTGACATTATTGTATTCGGTAATGATGCCTGGCCTATTCAGATAAAGGATCTCCCCTATCTTGAAGTTGGTCCCTATCATACTAATACTGTAGCAGGTTTACAATTGTCGATCGATATTCTCAGACGAAGAAAAACAACCAATAAGCAGATATTTATGATAACTGACGGCAAACCAACGTGCCTGAAAGAAGGAGTAAAATACTATAAAAACAGTTTTGGACTAGACAGAAAAATCGTAAATAAAACACTGGATCAGGCTGCAATCTGCAGGAAATTAAGTATTTCTATTACCACATTTATGATTGCCCGTGATCCATATCTTCAAAAATTTGTCAGAGAATTTACAGCAATAAATAATGGCAGAGCTTTTTACAGCAGTTTAAGCGGTTTGGGAGATTTTATTTTTGAAGATTATATACGTAACAGAAGAAAAAAAGTAAGATAGGAATAATATGAATATTGAAAGAATCGGAACATTAGGAGAGTTAAAAAAATCCGGCTACAAGCCGTTATCAATTAAAGATGAATTACGAAAGAATATGATAAACTTTCTTTCTAAAGGTATAAACCCTTTTGAAGGAATCTTAGGATATGATGAATCAGTAATCCCTGAACTGCAGACTGCAGTATTATCACGCCATAATATTTTATTATTAGGATTGCGCGGACAAGCCAAAACCAGAATAGCAAGACTTCTTATAAATCTTTTGGATGAATACATTCCGGTTATTGAAAGTTCCGAACTTAATGATGACCCTTTTGATCCTCTTTCGCGGTATTCAAAGGATATAATTGCAGAAAATGGTGAAAGCACAAGAATCAGTTGGATGCATCGTTCGGAACGATACACTGAAAAACTTGCTACACCTGATGTTACAGTTGCGGATCTCATCGGCGATGTTGATCCAATAAAAGCTGCAGCACTTAAACTGCCTTATTCTGATGAACGAGTAATTCATTTTGGTTTGGTTCCACGCTCACATCGTTCAATATTTGTTATAAATGAACTGCCTGATTTACAGGCAAGAATACAGGTTGCGCTATTTAATATATTACAGGAAAGTGATATTCAGATAAGGGGATTTAAAGTCAGACTTCCACTTGATATTCAATTTGTATTTACTGCAAATCCGGAAGATTACACAAATCGCGGCTCAATAGTTACTCCGCTTAAAGACAGGATTGACAGTCAGATAATTACTCATTATCCTAAATCAATCAGTGTTTCCATGAGTATCACTGATCAGGAATCCAATCCGGCACCAGAACAGGTTGAAAATATTCATATACACCATT
>DATHSU010000061.1:0-7420 GCA_035463895.1 Ignavibacteriaceae bacterium
TAGATTCAATATCGTCACGGATCGAAGTGCCAATCGTATCTCCGTAAAGTGTACCATTAATCAATGCACCTCTTAGATACTCATAAGTCATTTCACCAGTGATCCATGTTATACCTAATCCTTTTGAAAAAGAAATTTGATGATTAGCGACATCCGGATATAAAAAAATATCGATATACTTATTTTCAATTCGCCAATAAAAATCGAACAAGTAACTTTCATACATATCACCAACATTAATGCTTAACTGATATCTTACAGTGGGTTCCGCTGCCCAGGTTTCCTTTATCCAAATCCTGCCAATGCTATCTATCCTGGTAAAATAATACTGAACATCTGTGGAAGGAGTGTAGTGAACCTCCTCAGCAATTTTATATTCATAACCGTCCTGTAAAGTTGTATCTCCAATTATCCTAACAGTTCTAAGTACAGGAATTGGTCCGCTACTTCCTTCGTAAACCCAATAATTCCCTAAGTGAAGCGGGTAAAATTCTTTCCAATCTACCTCTTCCTTTTTTGCTATAAGTGTTCCGTATTTTACGTTATTAATTACAGCACCCCAGAAGTAACCTTCAGGAAGTAAATTGTACTTTCTTTTTTGATAGTTAATAATTCCGAAACTCTCAACTAAGGTATATGTTTCTCTTATGATGCTGCCTTCATATAATGCGTAATCTATTGCTGACAGAGTATCTCCGAATCCAATGACATTATACCTATCTTCTATCCGCCAGAATTTTCCAGTAAGGTGCGATGGATATGTTGTTCCTTTAGGTGAATTAACATCAAAGAGAAGGTGATCCTCATAATTAAAAAATAATCTTACGTTACCGCTGGTGTCCACCCGGTGATAATCGTACCAGGGATCATAAGAAACACTGTTAGCAATATTATCCCAGCGAATAATTTTATAATCAAGACCATTAGTCATTGTTGTATCATTAAGTACTTCTCTTACCACAGAAAAATATAATCCTTCATAAAACACGCCGAAAACAGTTGTTGTATCTTCGACTATGTATTCCCAGAAATCACCATCGTTAATAGGATAATATGTTATTGTTTCTTTATCAATTTGATGTACTACTTCCATTCTGGTGAATATATTGCTGATATCTGCAGGTTCTTGAGATATGTTTTTCTTATTTTGAAAAAAGAACTTCTGCTGGGGAAAAATTGTTGAAGATGATGCCATCAATAAAAATAAAAATGCAAAAATTAGCTTTATCATTTTCTTAATCACTAAATACTATTTTAATAAAATTAATTTTCTACCGTATTCTTTTCCATTTAATTGTACCAGCAAAAAGTAAACTCCGCTTGCACAAATATTACCATTATCAGAATATCCATCCCATTCGACGACATTAATGCCCGGACTGGTTATCTTACTATATTGCTTAACACGTTGACCTGAACCATCTATTATTGCCATCTTTAAAATTTCATTTCCATCCGATACAAAGTTTATTCTAACCGATTTATGGGCTGAAGGAATAAAGGGATTTGGAAAAGGATTACTGACAACAAAATCTACCAGGTCAGAAGGAAGAGCAAGATTTAATGAAATATCAAGCGCTCCGTATGCAAACTTATAATTTTTTGCTGCTGGTTCACGATAATTAATACCTGCACTATCGGAATAAGAGAAATAAAACTCAATATTTTGTCCCTGAGGGTAAAAAGGCACATCAAAACTGAATCTGAAAATCCTGTCAACTGTTAGAGTTGCTTCGCTGAAGTTTATTCCGTCAATTGAGTAATGCATTCGCAAAGAGTTTGGATTAATATTTTCCTGAAAAAATATTTTACGAATAACAAAGTCATTATTAATGAATTCTAGATTTGGAAATTCAATTGCATTTTTTGCAGATACTAGTCCGTAACCAATTTCATTATTCGGATTAAGTGAGTTATCCGCTGACTCTAAAAGGATACTGCGGATTTGAGTATTTTTTAGATGACTGTGGATAGAAAGCAGAAGAGCAGCAACTCCGCTTGCAATCGGTGCTGATGTGGAAGTTCCGCTTGCAAAACGGTATCCGTTATCGGTACTTGCAGAAGCGCCATAAACGCCAACACCCATTGCTACGATTTCAGGTTTAATTCTTCCGTCAGATGATGGTCCCCTGCTGCTGAACGCCGCTATTTGATTTGCAGAGTTGACTGCGCCAACTCCAATAGTGTTCTTTCCATCAGCGGGTGCGGTAATATAAAACCACGGTGTATTACCTTCATTACCGGCTGAAGTAAAAGTTGCAACGCCTCTCATAAACGCAAGCTCTGCAGCTTTGGTAACAATAGTTGTTTTGCCGTCCATATCATTGTAAGTGTATGATTCGCCGGGAGTATCGAAAATACTATAACCAAGTGAACTGCTTGTAATGTCAACTCCCAGTCCTTCCATCCATATTAAAGCAGCAGCGTAATTATCCTCTTCAACTCTTGTTTCACTTCTTATATCTTCTGTTTTAGCTAGAAGGTAAGATGAATTAAATGCTGCACCAATCATAGTGCTGTCGTGATATCCGCCGATAATAGAAAAGATTAAAGTTCCGTGATCGTGCTGTGATGGATGATCCCCGGTTTGATTTGCAGTAATAGTATCATTAAATACAAAATCGTATTCTGCCAATACATTTCTGGTGTTAAGTGAAATATGCCGCTGCCAGTCATAACCGGTATCAAGCAAGCCAATAATAACATCATCGCCTGTAATGCCTTTTGAATGAACAAGAGGTATATCTGACAAATCTAATTGTGTAAATGAAGGTCCGTAATTGTTGACTGAACTATACTTATACAAATTAAAATCATCAACAAGCGGTTTTTGGAATGTAAGACTTTTAACAGGAACAACTTTATCAACAAAACTGAGTGATTTTACCTGTTCAATTTGTGCCTCATTAATTCTTACCGAAACAGAATTAAACCATTTTAATTCGTAAATTATCGCAATTCCCAAATCCTTTATTACAGTAAGATAATTATCACTTAAGGGAATATCTTCATAAGTAATGAATTCATCACCCATATTTTTAATTCTTCTCTCAATTGCTCTTTGAGAAAGCTCATCAACAGCCTGCTGAAATAGTTGAGAAAATTTATTCAATGTTGATCCCGGATTAATGCCCTTATCCTTAAAATAAATAAAGTACTTTTCCTGGGGCAAAAGGGTAATTGTAAATAAAACAGCAATCAGAATAGTTTTATATATCATATTATAAAGTAATATTTTTAAGGAAATATATCTTTTTAGAAAAGTATAAAAAAGGCAGAATTAAGTTTATTCTATAGATTTAAAGAACCTGTCGAACCTGATATTGCCCGGAAAACTGAGTGAAGTATCTGATCTTAATGACCAGTAAACAAATTTGGCTTTACCGATAATTGCATCTTCCGGTATAAATCCAAAATATCTGCTGTCGAAACTTTCATCACGGTTATCACCTAAAAGAAAGTAATAATCTTTTTGAATTATGTATTCTCTTACAGGTTTGTTTTTAACATTAACTACTGTTCCCTCAACACTTACGGCACCCAATCCCTGTTCCAGATTTATTAAAACCTGCCAATCATTAATATTCTTTGGAGATATAGAGATTGTATCACCTTTAGCAGGAATACGGATTGGACCATAATTATCAGAATTCCATCTTCTGCCCGAAGGAAAAATTCCTTCCTCTGCTGAGCCCTGTTTTTTATTTTGAACAATATCAATAACAGATTCTTTAGGAGGACGCATTTTCCGATTATTAATAAGAACTTCCTTATTTACAATTTTTAGTGTATCACCAGGAAGACCTACAACTCTTTTTATCAAATGGTTGTTAGCGAGTGAATCAACCCCTAGTATCTCAGCAGTGGACTTGAAAATAACCACATCCTCACGGCTGGGTTTACTGAACGAAATAAGATTTGATTGAGAAAGTTTAATATTGGTAAAAGGAATTACAGCCGGTGTGGAAAGTTTATAAGAAGCTTTGCTTATGAGAATAAAATCACCGTCAATTAGTGTATTATTCATTGATGACGTCGGAATTCTGTACGCATCAATAAAAAATGCTTTAAGAATCAATCCAAACAGCAGAAACAGAATTGCAGTTAATACTAATAGTTTTTTCAGTACCGGTTTAATTTCTATCCCTTAAAAAATAATGACACAGGTAAAATTATTCATCTATTTGTAAAACAGCAAGAAATGCCTCTTGCGGAATTTCAACATTACCAACCTGTTTCATACGTTTCTTACCTTCCTTCTGCTTCTCAAGCAGTTTTCTTTTACGTGTAATATCTCCGCCGTAGCATTTAGCAATTACATTTTTTCGTAATGCTTTTACAACTGATTTGGATATTACTTTTGTTCCGATTGCAGCCTGGATACTTATCTCAAACATTTGTCTTGGAATCAAATCCTTTAGTTTTGAACTGACCTTCCTGCCCCAATCGTATGACTTGCTGCGATGAACTATCATTGACAGTGCATCAACAGGTTCGCTGTTCAATAAAATATCCAGTTTAACAAGATCAGACTCGCGATAACCAATATATTCATAATCAAAAGAAGCGTAACCACGAGTAAGTGATTTAAGCTTGTCGTAAAAATCAAAAATTATTTCAGACAATGGAAACTCAAATTGTAAATCCGCTCTTGTAGGATCAAGATAAGTTGTGTTTATATAAACGCCTCGCTTATCCATTCCAAGCTTCATAATACTGCCTACATATTCCGAAGGCGTAACAATTTGTGCTTTCATATAGGGTTCTTTAATTTGATCGATATTTCCTACCGGAGGCATTTCTGCGGGATTATCAACGGTTACTTCTTCGCCGTTTTTTGTATAAACAATGTATTCAACGTTAGGAAGCGTAGTGATAATTGATTGACCATACTCACGTAATAATCTTTCCTGAACTATTTCCATATGAAGAAGCCCAAGAAAACCGCATCTGAAACCAAATCCCAATGCAGCAGAAGTTTCCGGCTGGTAAACTAAAGCTGAATCGTTTAAGCGGAATTTCTCAAGTGCATCACGCAGATCTTCAAAATCATCTGAATCTGTAGGATAAAGTCCGCTGTAAACCATAGGTTTTACTTCTTTATAACCAGGCAATGGATCCGGTGCCCCGTTCTTAAAATGAGTGACGGTATCACCTACTTTAGCATCGTGCACATCTTTAATTCCGGCAATAAGATATCCTACATTTCCGGCACTAAGTTCATTCGCCTTTATTTTCTTCAAACCAAGCACACCTATTTCTTCGGCATCGAATGGTTTATCTACTTTGAAGAATTTTATTTTATCATTGGTTTTTAATGTTCCTTGAAAGACCCGTATATTGGCAATGGCACCCCGGTAAGCGTCGAAGATTGAATCGAAAATCAGAGCCTGAAGTGGTGCATTAGGATCACCCTGAGGCGGAGGAACTTTTTTAACTACTGTTTCCAGAAGTTCATCAATTCCAATTTTTTCCTTAGCGCTGACAAGAATTATGTCTTCTTTCTGACAGCCGATCAAATCAATAACCTGGCCTGATATTCTATCAATCTCGGCACTTGGCAGATCAATTTTGTTAAGAACGGGAATTATTTCTAACCCAGCATCAATAGCAAGATAAAGATTACTTATTGTTTGTGCTTCAACTCCCTGCGCTGCATCAACTACAAGTATAGCTCCTTCACATGCTGCAAGTGATCGGGATACTTCGTAAGTAAAATCGACGTGTCCCGGTGTATCTATAAGATTTAAAATGTATGCTATGCCATTCGAAGCTTTATAATTCATCTGAATAGCATGTGACTTTATTGTTATCCCTCGTTCACGCTCGAGTTCAAGATTATCAAGTATTTGATCTTTAGCCTCACGCTGATTAACAACTCCGGTTCTCTCAAGAAGACAGTCCGCTATGGTCGATTTTCCATGATCTATATGCGCAATTATGCAAAAATTTCTAATGTTTTTCATTCATTCCGAGTTTAAATTGTAGTGCAAATATACTTAGCTGACAGGTATTATTAAAGGTGAAGAAATTAATGAACAATAAGCAATCAAGTAAAATCACAATATATCTTGTAATTAGCTTTTTGATTGTATAATTTAATTTTAGTTTTCATAGAATTAAGGTGAGATATGAAAAACGTTATCCTATCATATTTTTTGATCGCCCTTTCTACAATAAGTTACCCTCAATGGCAAATGCTTGATGGTCCTTATGAAACTCACGGAGTCAAACATTTATTTAATCACCCTAATGGCTCACTGTTCGCAATTGGTTACGATAATCTTTATGATAATTATACGATATACAGATCTACAAACTTTGGAGAATCCTGGTCAAATAGGTACAGGTTAGGTAGTGTAAGTATGTTTGTTTTATCAGGAGATAATTTCAATAGAGTTTATGCCGGCGGTGAAGGAGTCATCTATTATTCTTCAGATAATGGAGAGAACTGGATATATAAAAATATACCTCAAACTTCTGGTGGAATCGGATCAATCGCAATAAATTCTTTTGGTCATATATTTGCCGGTGTTGAGGGTATATACTTATCCACCAATGGAGGAAATAACTGGTCACATATCTTCAATATTGGAACTTCGGATATTTTAATTTTAGAAAATGATGAAATATATACTGCTACTACTCAAGGTATTTATTTTTCTTCAGATAATGGTAATACCTGGATTGTAAAAAACAATGGATTACCTTTATCACCCGTATGCAGAAATATAGTGAGAAGTTCTGTTGGTGAGCTTTTTACAGATTTATATTATTATGGAATTTATAAATCAACAAACAACGGCTTAAGCTGGTTCCTGCCTGATTCTTCAAATCTTAATCATTTATCAGATTTATATATAGATCAGAATGATTTTTTATATACGTGCAAATGGACCACATCGGGTGGGGGCATACCTGGTGTGTATAGATCGACCAATGATGGATATAGCTGGGAATATCTAGGATTAGGAACCCAACATAAATATGACCTGAATACTGTATCAGTGGACAACAATAATAATCTATATGCTGGAAATGATAGAGGATTGTACTATTATTCTGAGCTTGACTCTACCTGGTATCTTGGTACATTATATATAGATTTAGGGTATATACAATCATTTGCTTTCTGTGATGAAAATACAATATATGCCTCAGAAAAATTACGAGTATGGAAATCGACTGATTTAGGTATGACATGGAACTATATTAATGATAGAGATACACCCTTTATAAATAAGGGATTCCACAATAGGATTTTTATATCACCACCATTAGAGTTTTCAGATGATTGCGGCACAACCTGGTACATTCCAAATATTAGTTCATTAAATAAAACCTACTTTTCTTCAAATGAAGAGTTATATGGAGGCTCAAGTAAATATATATTTAGCTCGTCAGATAACGGTACTTCATG
>DATHSU010000062.1:0-1682 GCA_035463895.1 Ignavibacteriaceae bacterium
TTATCCGGGTAAATTATTCCTTTCCAGGAATCGTACTTCCAGCTGCAGGTGCCTATCCTGATCATAAAACTGCCTTCCTTTTTTTGTAAATATAAAAACAAATCAGAAGAAAAATAAAATTGAAAAGAACTCGTTGCGGTGATTGGATATCAGAAAATTGAAATAAGCCGGATTTGACTACTTATTCATTGCCTCTTAAACTTTTCTTAATTAAATATAGATATGAAAAAATTTTCATTTCTTCTTTTATACATACTTCTCTTTCCCTGGTTAAGCTCAGCGCAGACACACACTATAATGTCGTATAATCTTTTGAACTATCCGATGAATTGATAGATAACCTTATTAAGGGTAAGAGAAATGTCAAGTTTTTTGCGCAAGAAACATGACAAAGAATGAATGATAGAAGGTATAAATGAGGATGATGCATCATTCACCTATAGGAGCGGAGGGGCATCGGTGAAAATTCAAGACTAAAATAGCAGCTTTAAGATAAGACAATATTTTCAGTAGTTTACTGAGTTTTGTAAACAGCGAAAGGAATAAAAATGTCCAGTTTATTTACTAAAAAACCGGACAGATTCATTATTCTGAATTAATTAATGAGCGGAAGAGATAAGGTTTTTGCTTCAGGTTGAGATTTGAATTCAGCCTTTGAATAATTCAGAGTGAGATCCAAGTCTTACCAGCAAGAGTTCTGTATTTGAAGATTTATAAATCAAAAGCCAATCGGGTTCGATATGGCAGTCTCTGTATCCGTGTAGTTTTCCGGAAAGCTGATGATCAAAATACCGCTTATCGAGTTTTTCTTTTTTACTTAACTTATCAATAACAACTTTTAAATGTTCAATATCTTTATTCTGCTTAACAGCCTTTTTATAATCTTTTCTGAACTGTGAAGAAAATTTAATTTCCAGCATTACTTATCTAATTCTTCAAACAATTCTTTAGAGTTTTTATAGGATTTTATACTTTTTTTGCTTTCAAGTTCTGCTACGGCATCGAGGGTGGTTTTGTTCGGCAGCTCCAGACTGAAAGGGATACCATTTCTTAAGATGATCTGACGGTAAAAAATATTTATAGCCTGAGAGTGATTTAAACCTAGATTGGCTAATATCTTGCCGGCTTTATTTTTTATTCTGCCATCAATTCGGGTTTGTATGTTTGCTTCACTATTCATTTTATTTCCTTTACTTTACGACACAATAATAATACATTGTCATTACATTGTCAATACAAGCTTTTATATTATTGACAGAGAGTAATCGGGTTATTTTACTACCAGATCAAGGGCGGAAGTAAGGAGACAGAAGACAGAAGTCGGAAGTCAGAAGATGAAGAATTTAGCCCGTGTTTTTTAATGAAATTCGGGGTTTTATCCTGAAAAGTTAAAAATGACTGCTATTATGCTTTACTCTTCTCAGTTTGATTTTTAAGTTTGGGTATCATTTCACAGACCCGGGGATAGAGCGATGAGATATATTAGATTTTTTTTGCTCTTAGTTGTAATTATTCCATCCTTTCCCAATGTTGCTTTTTCTCAATGGGAATTGAGGTATCCACGGATACCAACAACAGGAATAGCCGAAATGGTATTCCTTAATCCCCAAACCGGATATGCAGTTAATTCATCCGGCAACATTCTAAAAACCACTGACGGTGGACAGTTCTGGTTCATAACC
>DATHSU010000063.1:0-2388 GCA_035463895.1 Ignavibacteriaceae bacterium
GTGAATTTATATTTTCAAAAGGCGGTTCGGATGAATCGCCTTTGTTATTTTACAGAACTTGATTTATGAATACAGAAATTGTAATTTTGTGCGCCAAAAATAAGGGCCCATAGCTCAGTTGGTTAGAGCATCTGACTCATACTCAGAGGGTCGGTGGTTCAAGTCCATCTGGGCCCACAAAGAAAGCCTTAAAACAAATCGTTTTGAGGCTTTATTAATTTTTAAAATTTAAAACTAATCAGAACTAATCAGAGTTTTTTTGATTTTGGGTACCAAATGGGCACCAAGATTTTTAAAAGCGAGTGAAGACTTTACCAGCGAAGGCATAGTTTTTAATAGCAGTTAAAGTTATTGCACTTGATTACCTGGGAAACACAATTTTCACCCTTTGGTGATCATTGGGGATATAACGATATCTTCAGCATTTTTTTTGTTAATACTCAAACCGGCTGGATAACCGGTGATTGGGGAAGAATCACTAGATACTATGGTACAACCGATGTTGAGGATGATGTTAATTCAATAAATCAATTCGCACTTTCTCAAAACTACGCTAATCCCTTCAACCCCTCAACGGTGATCAGTTATCAGTTACCGGTGGGTGGTAGTGCAAAAATTAAGGTTTACAATATACTCGGTAATGAAATCACAACTCTAGTTAACGAATACAAGCCGGCAGGAATGTATGAAGTCGAGTTTGACGCAGAGAAATTGTCAAGCGGAGTTTATTTCTATCAATTGCAGGATGGAGAGTACACGGCAATGAAGAAGATGATATTAATCAAGTAAAAATTCAAAATTCAAGAATGATCCCGGTATTATGCATCAGGGTTTTTTATTGACGGTTATTTAAATATACTGAGCTTTATGAAACTTAAAAGTTGAACATTGCCAATTGCGTAATAACAAAAATTGGTAATTATTTATTTGACACTTTAGGCAATAATTGTTAATATTATGTAAGGATTCACAAATCTTTACTAAATAACAATATATATTCAAAATTTTCAAGGAGGCAGCTTTGAAAAAATTTCTTTCATTAGTTACAGTCACGTTAATTACAGTAGTAATAATCAATGGCTGTGAATCAGGTTCTTCAATTGATAACCCTGTTGCAACAGATCAGTATCTTGATAAAGGAACAGGTTTAACAACAACAGAATCACAATCATCATTTTCTCCAACATTGAACAAAGAGCTTGCACTGGCAAGGGCATCATCGGCGAAATACCACGACATTAACACTGCTCTTGCAGATGGTTATATGGATATTAATCTTTACATACCAAATATGGGATGGCATTTTCTGAATCCGGCATATGTTGATGGAAATTTTGAAATTGATAAACCTGAGTTATTGGTTTATGCCAATAAACCTGGTGGTGGTTATCGGCTAGTAGCAGTTGAATATGCCGTACCATTGTCGTTTCCAACACCTGAAGGATTCACCGGAGATGAAGATGTTTGGAGTGAAAATATAGAAGCGGGATTGTGGACTTTGCACGCGTGGGTATGGTTACATAATCCAGATGGTATTTTCAGTCCCTACAATGTGAGGGTTCCTTAATAAAAAATACTTATCAGAATAATCAACTGATATAGATTGAATTGAAATGACATTATTAATACTTTTGATATACAGAATCAGGTTTTCTCCCCGACCTTTTGCTGTTATGAAATAACTAAACCCCGGTGTTTATCATCGGGGTTTTTTATTGCTTTGTATCCTATTCTGAGCCTGCAAAACAATTTCAATAAAAATCCGATGGCGATTTCCGGGAATTGATAATTTTTAGATATAATAGAAGTATATAATAGAATTCAAATGTTGATTAGCTTCTGGGGGAGCTAATTTATTACTTAATAATTACGGAAAGGCTAACACATATCATAATTCTGTTATTCACTCAAAATTCAGATAATATCCCATTCCGTTCTGCACCCACAGATTATGACTAATTCAAATATTCAATATTTTCTTCTAATATTTTAAAGTATTCTTCTGTGTTAGTAAGCGGAGGATTAAGAATACCCTGCATAACCAGTGAATCTCTCAACTGCTGAGCATTATCCGCACAATCCACCCATAGAAAGTTCAATTCCGTATCAAAACCATAATAAAACAATATCGGTTTATTTATACCCTCCTGTGTTTGGACGACGATTTCCTTTGAACTCGCTGTATAATATATCCCATTCCGAGGTACTATATTAGAACGATAAAAAATTCGACCGTAGTCAGTATGAGGTAATAATATGTATTTGTTTAATTCTGCTTTCGGTATATTATTAAATATATAACGTTCAGGTGCAGGTGTCTGTCCAACTATTTTATCCAAATCAACTGAAAGCACAACTGCTCTCTCAAAACCATTATTTAAGCCGGCA
>DATHSU010000064.1:0-2280 GCA_035463895.1 Ignavibacteriaceae bacterium
AATAGTTCATATATCAACAGCACAACAAACCAGATGATTAAAAACATATATGCATTCATCAGAACGTAGTATTGATTAAACACCAGGAATGCAACAGCGATGAATCCCAGTAATACATTCACGTGAGCGTTTTTGCTCTTCAGCATTATATGGAATTCATAAAATGCCATCAGTGAAATTGCCAGAACGAAAACAAGAAACGGAATCCTGCCGTAATAAGTAACTGCAACTATTACAGGTATAGCAACTGCAGAAACAATAATTCGTTTGGCGGTGTTACCGGGTGCCATTAAAGCTATTCGTCTTCGCTTTCTTTATTTGTTTCACGGATAAAAGCCAATGCGGCTTCTTCATCCTTCTTTTTTACCAGAACTTTTACAACAGAAAGATTGCCAATAGCCGGAAAATTATGATCTGACTGCGAAAGAACAGAAACTTCAATTCCTGCACTTGCAAGATTTCCTTTTAAAGTTTCCGCTTTGTATTCCTGGTCTGTTTCATAAACAATAACCCAGTCTCCATTGTTTTTATCGGATTCCTGCATAATTTTTTTTCCTTTCATAAAATTTATTTATCAGATAGATCAGCCCTGCAAATAACACACACAAGCCTAAAAACACACTTAAATAATTACCAAGATCTGCACTTGGCTGAACTTTAGTTTCAATCAGTTCATCATCACCAATCAGGTAGAATAAACCTACTGCAATAAAGTTATTAAGAAAATGCAGAACCATAGGTACGATGATGGAATTTGTTTTGTATGCAGCATAACCAAAGAATACACCAAGCAGAATAAGCGGAACAATTCCGTAAGGATTGAAATGGTAAAGACCAAAAAATACTGCAGTAATCATTATGGCTCTGAACGGAGTCATTTTCAATTCAAAACTTTTCTGCACATAACCTCTGAACATAACCTCCTCGGAAACAGCGGGAATAACTGCCACAATAAAAAACACAAATGCCATCTCAAATACACTATCTGCACGGAGAAGATTGCCGTAAGTTTTTTCAACCATTTCATTCATAGTATCGAAGAATGATTTAAGCGCATTAACAAAAGCAGAATTTTCGGCAAGTATATAAATGAAATGATTCTGTATATGCAGATATGCCTGCATTAAGGGAGTAAGAATAATTATACCGAGAGAAAATAATCCTATTTCTTTAATAGAAGTACTGTTTGCACGGATAATTTTACCAACATCATTATAAAACCATTTTGCAAATAAAAGTGCAGGGAGCAGTATGAACAGGATTTGTCCAGCCATAGTCATCAATCTTAAAGCTGATACAGAAGCATTTTCAAGATCGAAGCCGATCAGGATAATGGTTAATAGTCCGCCCACAAACTGGTAGAGAATAAATCCGCCAATGAGTCCTATAAACCCGGCAAGGATTGGAGATATAATGGGATTGAGTCCCTCATAGTCTTCCTGATATGGCTGATTTTCACCGGTTGGAGTATTCCCGTTGTTATTATCTGGTTCGTTAAAATCTTGCATTAAAGAATATCTGGATATTTAAGAAATACTGGATTATTTAAAGGCAATTTAAAAAAAAGAAGTTGTAAATGCTTCTACTAAACGGGTAAAAAACAATAAAACCCGGAGTCAAACATTATATAAAATGCGGAAAACTAATTCCCGTCGTCCTATTGTCCTCCTTAGAATGATAAAGAAAGAAAATTTTGTTGTTTGATGAATTCTGTGGGAACACGCCTCAGCGCATTGCAAAAGTTCGATGGCGTGTTCCTACAATTGAAAAGATAGCTCAATCATTTCTTTGTTTCTTTTAACTTTTCTGTGAATTATATTTTTGTGTAGATAATTATTTTGAAGTGATATCGTTGCAAAATACTTTATACAAACCCGGTTCAATTGAATCGGGTTTTCGTTTTTTAAAAATAAACGATTTTTCTTGATTCTATCACCTTCACTTCTTAAGTTAATAACGGTTAATTAACCAAAATTAATTGCGGAGTTTCTTATGAAGCCGTATTACTTCCAAAACTTCTTCCCATTAAAACCCAAAGCTACGTCTACGCCTGGCGCATTGCGCTGTGCACATAGGAAATATATTTTAGAAGAAAAATCATTTCAGAATGAAGAAATAGTAGAAAAGACAAAACAATGAAAAAAATATTTATTGTACTAATGCTAACAACACTTCCACTTAACGCACAAAACCCTGTAGTACTGCAGCCCTGGATGCAAGTGGAAGGAACTGAACCCGGGGAAAGATTAGGTTCTTCTGTTGGTTTTGCAGGAAATATTT
>DATHSU010000065.1:0-6211 GCA_035463895.1 Ignavibacteriaceae bacterium
GAAGTTCTTAAAAATCCCGGTTAAGAGCCAAACTTATAAATATTATAAAGTCTTGAGTTATAGTTATATTTATTATTTTTAATGGCGGTTAAACCGCTTTTATTTTTTAAGGAGATTAAAGAAATGATTAAAGAAGGAAACAAAGCACCTGTCTTTACACTATCTGATCAGAACGGTAAAAAAGTTTCTCTGGCAGACTTGAAAGGGAAAAACATTGTATTATATTTTTATCCGAAGGATGATACTTCGGGCTGCACAAAAGAAGCTTGTCAGTTCCGGGACGCTTTCCCGAAATTTAAAGGTGTCGATGCTGTAATAATTGGTATCAGTCCTGATTCAATAGATTCTCATAAAAAATTTGCACAGAAATATGATCTTCCTTTTACTTTACTATCGGATGAGAAAAAATCTGTACTTGAAAAGTATGATGTGTGGAAAGAGAAAAGTATGTACGGAAGAAAATATATGGGAGTTGAACGCACTACTTTTATTATTGATAAAAATGGAAAGATCAGGAATATTTTTAATAAAGTTAAAGTCCCGGATCACGATAAGCAGGTTTTACAAGCCCTGAAGGAATTAGAATAATTATGGTTTACATAACAAGAAGAGAAACCTTTGCGGCGGCTCATCGCCTCTTTAAACCAGGATTGAGCGACGAAGAAAATTTTGAAATGTTCGGAAAATGCAGCAATCCGCAGTGGCATGGACATAACTACACTTTAGAAGTGGTTGTTGCCGGAAAAACTGATCCGGAAACAGGATTCGTAATGGATTTGAAAGAGCTAAAAAAAATAATTCATAAAAACGTTATTGATAAGGTTGACCATAAAAATCTTAATCTTGATACCGATTTTATGAAAGGTATTATTCCAACATCCGAAAATATCTGTATAGCTATCTGGAAACAGTTACAGGATAAAATACCTGCAGGTAAACTTTACGCTGTTAAGCTTTATGAAACTGAGAATAATTATTTTGAATATCGAGGAGAATAAAATTGAATCAGAATAAAGTAGAAGAAATTATTAATGATTTGCTCATCCAGATTGGTGAAGATCCCCAAAGAGAGGGCTTGCTGAAAACTCCGGAAAGGGTTTCTGCTGCATATGAATTCCTTACGCGCGGTTATCACCAGAATATTGAAGACGTAATGAATGAGGCAATATTCACTGAAAAATATGACGAAATGGTTATCGTTAAGAACATTGATTTCTATAGTATGTGCGAACATCATATGCTTCCTTTCTATGGTAAAGTACACGTAGCATATATACCAAATGGTAAAATAATCGGATTGAGTAAAATTCCCAGAATTGTTGATGTCTTTGCAAGAAGACTTCAGGTTCAGGAAAGAATGACCCAGCAGATAGCTGATACGATCAATAATTACATCCAGCCTGCCGGTGTTGCAGTAGTTTCAGAAGCATTTCATATGTGTATGATGATGAGAGGTGTTGAAAAACAAAACTCATCGGCAACCGCCAGCGCTATGCTTGGAATATTTAAAGATGATTCCAAAACCAGGAATGAATTTATTAATTTAATCGGTACGAGGAATTTATAATGGTAAAAAATAAAACAGGTGTCTGGATTACAGGTGCAAGTTCTGGTATCGGAAAAGCAGCCGCTAAGGAATTTGCCCGCACCGGAAGTAATGTTTTTGTTTCAGCCAGAAGAGTAACTGAACTTGAGAGACTCAACAATGAATTAAATGATGAAAATCTTAATCTGAATATTTTACCATGCAATGTTGCATCACAATCAAATGTTGATCAGGTTGTAAAAAAAATTCTTGCTGATAGTAAACTGGATTGCCTGGTGAATAATGCCGGCTTAACATCATTCAAGCTTGCTCAAGAAAATTCTATTCAGGAAATAAATGATATCATAAACACTAATCTATTAGGTTCAATATATACAATTAAGGCAGTTCTCCCTCACTTTATTCAAAACGGTGGAGGGACTATCATAAATATTCTATCAGTAGTTGTAAGTAAAATATATACAAGGAGTAGTGCATATTCAGCATCTAAAGCAGGTTTATTGGCTTATACAAACTCTCTCAGGGAAGAGGTAAGAGAGCACAATATAAGAGTAATAAATATAATTCCGGGGGCAACAGAAACTCCTATGTGGTCTCAGGAAGTAAGAAAAGAAAAGTCTGATTTAATGATGTCCGCTGATGATATAGCAAGAGTCATTGTTTCAGCATATTTGCAGAAAAACAATATTGTTACTGAGGAAATTATCCTTCGTCCACTTACAGGTGATTTGAAATGAAAAAAAGAAAAGTATCATTAGTTACAGGCGCAAACAGAGGTATAGGTAAAGCCATTGCTCTATCTCTGGCTAAAGAAAATCACGATGTTATTTTGTTTGGAAGAGATGAAAATGCATTGAAAAATGTGTATGATGAAATAATTTCCTTAGGTGTTAAATCTGATTTTTATTCTGGTGATGTTCGCAATGTTGATTTTGTCAATTCATCAATTCATTCAGTAATTGAAAAATATGGAACCATTGATAACCTGATTAATAATGCCGGTTTTGGTATTTTCAAAAAGTTCATCGATTCATCCTTGCAGGAATTTAAAGACCAGGTTGATGTAAATCTTTTTGGAGTTTATAATTTTACAAAAGCTGCTGTCCCATACATGATTAAACAAAAAAGCGGCAACATTATAAATATTTCTTCTCTTGCCGGTAAAAATTCTTTCGTTGGCGGAACAATGTATTCCTCTTCTAAATTTGCGTTAATGGGCTTTTCAAGGTCTTTAATGCTGGAGTTGAGGGAGTTTGATATAAGGGTTGTGCTTATTTGTCCAGGCTCAGTTGAAACTGAATTTTTTATTGAATCGGGTCATCCTGCTCCACTGACTGATAAAGTTTTAAGACCTGAAGATATTGCCGATGCAGTATTGGCAGTTATAAATCTTCCGGTAAGGGCTATGATGAGTGAAATAGATATTAGGCCAACAAATCCAAAATAAAAAAGCCGGCTGAAATACAACCGGCTTATATTTTTTTACTCAAGACGTCTTCCTCTTTCACCCGGACTTCTTCTGAAACTTCCTCTTTTATCACCATCGCGGAATTTAGGTCTGTCCCATCTCAAATCGTTCCAGATTTTCCTCTGCTCATCATTTAGTGTTTCATATACGTCCATTAAGTGATTTGCTCTGGCCTCCGCCATTTTATTTTTTATACTGCTCATTTTTTCTGTTTGATTAAGAAATTCACTTCTGTTAAGATTGTTTGATCTCCTCAGCTTTTGATTTTCCAGGCGGGCTTTATCAAGTTCAGCTCTGAGGTCAATTATTTGTTCCTGGTGTTTATTTCTAAGATCTTCCAGTTTAGATTTCTGCTGCTCAGTAAGATTAAGGTTTTCGTGCATACGATGAAAGTTATCTCTCATATCCCTTCTTTTCTGGGCATCTGCATCATTAAAAAGGGCAAATACAAATAATAATGAAAGTAAACCTATCATTGTGTTTTTCATTTTGATTTCTCCTAACTTTTAGTGTTTAATTTAATTTTGATTTTTAGACAACGAATTTTACTTCAGGGTTTAATCCGGTTGAATATTAAACCTCTTTGATTGGAAAATTGTCTAATATCTTAAGTAAAAACAACTATGGCAGATAATAGTCAGGATTTTGATTTAATAAAGAATTTTCTCGATGGTGATGAGAGTTCATTCAATAGGTTAATAAGAATTTACCAGGATAAAATATACTGGCATGCCAGGAGAATGGCCGGAAATCATATCGATGCAGATGAAATTGTACAGGAGGTGTTGATTGTTATCTATAATAAGCTGCATACTTTTAAATTTGAATCATCATTTTATTCCTGGTTATATAGAATAACTGCAACAAGAAGTATTAATTATTTAAAGAAAAGAAATCTGAAAAAATTTATATCGTTAGACGATTTAATTAATAGGAAAGATAATAGTGTTTCAGTAGTTATTGAGATTGAGGGGACGGAAAGAATCAGTAGAATAGAACAAAAGCTTCAAAGTTTACCTGTAAAACAACGAGAGGCATTTATAATGAGAAGTTTTAACGACTTTAGTTACGAAGAAATATCTGAAATTACCGGGAAATCGGTCGGAACAATAAAAGCAAATTATTTTCACGCCATTAATAAACTAAAAGAATTATTAAAAAATGAAAAAGATTAATAATAAAATAATTGATTACTTAGATGGACAAATGAATTCCAAACAGAGTGAAGAATTTGAAAGTGAACTAAAGAATTCAGTCCAGTTGCAAAAAGAGTTTAAAGAATATGAATTTCTTTTCAACTCTGTAGAATTTGAAAAAAGCAGAGCTATTGATAAGAACTATGCTGAATCAATAATTCCTGCTTTCAGAAATAGAATTGAAAAGAACAAACCATTTCGTTTTTCTGAAAAGCTTGTGTACCCTATGTACGCTTTATCTTTGGCTGCTTTAATTTTACTGATTCTAACATTATTCTCAAGTACAGATGAGAGCCAGCAATCTGATTTACTTGCTGATAACAGCGAACGAAACGATATCGAACTATATATCGAGCAGATAAGTGCAGATGATTTAATTTCATCTTATAGAGAAAGCCAGCCGGAAATTCTTGATTCAGTTTATAAAAACCATTATTCCCGGGAAATTATTAGCAGTGATAATGCAGTTGAAAATCTGTTTGCAATAAATGGTATTAATTACCAGGAACTCGAAAGCATTCTTTCAGATGAGGAAATGGATTTTGTTTATAACGAAATTATTAATATAGAGTTTTTCTAAAAGAGGATAAAATGAAAAAACTAGTTTTTATCACAGTAGTGCTATTACTTTTTAATAATCTAACATTTTCTCAAGTTACTAAGCAACGTAACCTCAGGGGTGAAAGTAGAATTGAAAGATTGGAAAAGCTTAAACTTATTGAGTCCCTTGATCTTGATGAGGAAAAAACATTAATCTTTTTTGCCCGAAGAACAGCGCATCGCAAATCTATGATGAACCTTCAGGATCAGGCAGAAAATAAAATGTTTGAAATAGAAAAAATATTGAAAAGCGAAAAAGCAAATGAAACAGAAGTCAAAAAGCTGATAGATGAATATAGTATTCTTGAAAAAAATATATTTGATGAACGAATAAGATTTATTAAATCATTAAATGATATCTTTTCCACCGAACAAATTGCAAAGCTGATGATTTTTGAACGAAAGTTTAAACAGGAAATTAAGGATGTTATAATCCGTGACAGACAAAGAAGAAAAAACTAACACTTCCAGAAATATTCTACTCATTTAAACAAAAACCGGCATTTTTGTGTTGCATTTAACAAAGTGCAACTATATTTTTTCTACTCAAATTTGCGGAAGTGGTGAAATTGGTATACACGCTATCTTGAGGGGGTAGTGCCTTAATTGGCGTGCGGGTTCAAGTCCCGCCTTCCGCACCAGAAATTTTTACAATTAAATTTAAAGGATGTATAATGATAACTGTTAAGCGAGTAGTTTTAGTGCTTATCTTCTTTTTCACAGCAGTAATGTTTGCTCAGGATAAAGAAATGAACCCGGAAGCTGGAAAATTATTTAATGAAGGTAATGCAATGCTCAAAGCCGGTAATTATAATGGTGCTATTGAAAAATATGATGCTGCGTTAAAAATTGAAAGAGATTATCGAATTTATTATCAAAAAGGAATTTCGCTTAGAAAATCTAATAAAAACGAAGAAGCAAAAGATTCTTTCGAAGAGTCATTAAAATTGAATCCGAATTTTGAAGCTTCATATAATGCTCTTGGCGGTGTTTATTTTTCTATGGGTAACTTCACTAAATCAATTGAAAAGTTTGAAAAAATACTCGAGATGAAGAATGTTAAGGCAAACGTAAAGGATAAAGTTAAAAGCAATATGGCTCTGGCTTATTCCAGACTTGGAAATGAAAGTCTTTCAAAGGGTGAAGCATCAAAAGGCATTGACTATCTGAAAAAAGCAGTTGAACACAGTAACTATGATGCAGCCTATTTATCTCTAGCTAAAGTGTACAGCGAAACCGGGCAGTATGATGAGTCTATAAAAGCTGCAGAAAATGCATTAAAATACAGATCAAAAATAAGCAATGGAGGTCCCTATTACTATATGGGAATTGCATATAAAGGTAAAGGTGATAACTCAAAAGCCAGACAAATGTTTGCTCAAGCACAGTCGGATGCTACCT
>DATHSU010000066.1:0-1970 GCA_035463895.1 Ignavibacteriaceae bacterium
TTGTCAATATGCAGTAAGGCAGTGTTTTTAATTTTACTCGGTATTATCAGTGTTAATGGTTATTCTCAAACATTCGAAACCGATTCTACTGCCCTGAAAACCGATTCAATAAATGTTTCAGTTCAGCAACCACTTGAGCAAATTGCAGCCGCAGCAGGCCAAAAGAGTCATGGAAATTATATTAAAAACAGACAGATTCAAAAGCAGAGCCGGGTTTTTAACCAACTCCGAAATGAAATTCAAAATGCTGAAAATATATTAAAGCAGGGCATTGATTATGCAGAATTTATGAGGGAGTTGGATGCAATAATAAAGTTTAAAGATTTGGCAATAAAAGGAATACTGACTTATAAGAGCGAAGAACTGACCATCAGAAATCTTACCACTACATCCATATTGCTCACCGAAGTAATTAACCGAACGGAAAACCAGTTGGATAAAATAAGGGAAAACAACGAGGCCATAACAGATGTGCAACATACAATCGACTCGCTGATGGCTGATGAAAGCATTTATGTTGTACCGGCAGATTTAACTTCCGGTGAAATTTATTTTCAACGTTATCAGGCACTTTACAATGATTTTATAAAAACAAATTCCCGTTTAAAAAATGCCCTCGACAGTATTCAGCATCTCGAGGTTTTAAGCAACGCATTTAAGTATAATTTAGAAAAGGATTATACGGAAATCAACCTTTTGCAGAAAAAGAACTATCAGAAAATTTTATCGGCCAATGAAAAAATTTTTAGCAGCACAGATTCAAACCAGGGGTCGTTTATGTATTCATTGGCCTATTCATTTTCAAAAGGTACTTTACTGCTGGTTTTTTATTTCTATAATCATTACACCTACTTTGTAATTATGCTTCTCATATTTATAGCAATAGCCGCATATTTAAAGGTGTTAAAAAACAAATATATTCGTGCTGATCTTTATAAGGAATTCAAATCTCCGGTACAGATTTTTATGCATCCGGTTGCAACTGCAATACTAATTAGTATAACGTTTTACCAGTTTTTTCTTCCATTGCCTCCCTTTGTACTTACCGGACTATTGTGGTTTATCGCCGGGCTTGCTTTGACCTTCATTTTTAAAAGAACAGAAAACAAATTTGTTTTCAGGACATGGAAGGTATTTTTTCTGCTTAATATACTGGCAATTCTGGCCAATCTTATTTTAATCCGCTCTGCCGCCGGATCATGGTATATATTGTTTTTGGCTATTACTGCCTTAGGTTTTGGAATTTACACCATTTATCACAGATATCATATTGCCAGTAAACCCAAAATCTGGATAATAATTGGAATGGTTATACTGGAAGCGTTGGCCATACTTTTCTTACTGATAGGAAATTACAACGCAGGTAAGATTTTAATGACGGGAGGTATCTATACCGTTTTGGTTGGTTATTTACTCATAAATGCATTCAGGCTCACCCATAATATTTATGTATTCTCGGAGTACTTTAAGGAAACGGAGGAAGAAAAGCATTTGGATAACCTTAAAAACAGGCCTGACAAAATCTCTCTTCTTAGTTTTTTAGTGTTCTTAACGGGCTGGATTATCCTAATCTCGCGCAATTCCTATGGATATCAGAGATTAGTGGATCCGTTGGAAAACATGTTTTCAAAAACACGGGAGATCGGTGATTTTGACTTCTCATACCAGGGAGTTTTTGTCTTTTTCCTTGTATTGATTCTTTCGGCTTTTATTGCAAAAATTGTTTCATTCCTTGCCGACGACAACATATCTAAAAAGGAAGGTTCAAAAGCATCTGCACTTGGAAGTTGGTTATTATTGATTAGGATGGGTATAATTACAACAGGTAGAATTATAGCATTCCGTTCAACCGGAATACCAGTTGACAGGTTAACCTTGATTATAAGTGCTATTGGTGTTGGTCTTGGTTTTGGAATGCAGGGGCTGGTTAATAACCTCATCAGCGGATTGATACTTGCATTCGAGAAACC
>DATHSU010000067.1:0-2438 GCA_035463895.1 Ignavibacteriaceae bacterium
GACATACCTGTCAGGCAGAAACATATTTGCTTTAGCATCATAAAACTGGAGAGACTTTTTCTCAACGAATAATCCGCGATTATAAAATTCTAAAAAGAATTCTTTTGCTGTTTCATGGTGAATCGGTAAGCTTGTTCTGGAATAATTATCGAAACTCATTCCAAATCGTTCAAAAGCTTTCTTATTTGCTTCGTGGTAACGATCGATAATTACTTGAGGTGATACCTTTTCCTTATCAGCACTTATTGTGATTGGGACGCCGTGCTCATCGGAACCGCAAATATAAATTACTTGATCACCGTTTAATCTTTTGTAACGGACATAAATATACGCAGGAAGGTATGCCCCGCTTAAATGACCAAGATGGATAGGCCCGTTTGCATAAGGAAGAGCAGATGTAACAAGAACTTTTTCTTTAGCCAATTTATTTACCGAGTGAATTGTTTGACAAAATTATGAGCAGAAATATAAAGAATTTGATTCCTAAATGAACTTAAAAAATGGTTTAATTTTTTGATGAATGGTTCTATTGACTTGAGAAATTTTCTTAGTTTTGCTTAAAGATTTACAGGAGTTAATATGAAAAAGTTATCTATCCCTTTTGTATTATTTTTATTCATCTCTTCGATTGCCTTTTCGCAGGAAACACCAAAGTTTATAACCGATAGTCTTGATATTTATGTCAATCGTGCACTTGAACAATGGCAAATCCCCGGTGCAGCTGTTCTTATTGTTAAAGATGGAAATGTTGTCGTCGCAAAAGGATATGGTGTTAAAGAATCAGGGACAAATGATCTTGTTGATGATAATACAATGTTTATGATTGGCTCAAACACAAAAGCATTCACCGGAACAGCGCTTGCATTACTTGAGCACGAAGGTAAATTAAATCTGGAAGATAAGGTAATTGAATATCTGCCTGATTTTAGTATGAAAAATGAATGGGTAACAAAAGAAATAAATCTTATTGATATAGTTTCTCACAGAATGGGATTAGAAACATTTCAAGGTGATTTTATGTACTGGGCTTCTGATTTAACGACTGACCAGGTTATTGAGAAGTTCGGCAGATTAACCCCTAAGTATAATTTCAGAACGAAATATGGATATACTAATGCCGGATACGCCATCGCTGGTAGGATCATAGAAAAAGTTTCTGGTCTTAAATGGGAAGACTACCTAAAAGAGAGAATATTTTTACCATTAAAAATGAATCGAACTACTGCCCTCTCCACCGATTACGGAATAGCTCAAAACATTGCAAAGCCGCACACCATTGTTGAAGGTAAATTAATTATTCTACCATTTGAGAATATAGATAATATGGCTCCTTGCGGGAGTATGGGCTCATCTGTAAATGAAATGAGTTTTTGGCTGATTGCTCAACTTGACAGTGGAAACCTCGCAGGAAAAAATGTTATCCCTAATAAAGTAATTGAAAGAATAAAACAACCTCAAACAATTGTAAGAAGAGCAACTCATCCTTTTAACAGAACTAATTATGGATTGTATAGTTTGGGATGGGCATTGCAGGATTATGAAAGCAGGGAAATCGTTTCTCATACCGGAGGTGTAAACGGATTTGTTACTTCTGTAACTTTAATTCCTAAAGAGAAACTGGGAATTGTTGTACTTACCAATACCGATGATAATGCACTTTATCAAACTATTAAATGGGAAATAATAGATGCATATCTTGGATTGCCATACCGGAATTATGATGACATCTATTTTGAAAGATATCAAAAGCAAACAAAACAGTCTGAGAAGCAATTAACTGAATGGAGAGATTCAGTTAAAATGAATTTAGGTTCAATTATATCATTATCAAAATTTACCGGAAGATATGAACACGAAGTATATGGATACGCAGACTTATTTGAACAGGATGATCATCTTTTAATGACATTACAGCATCATTCTGATGTTACCGGAAAACTTGAATACTTAGGAGAGGATAGATTTTTGTGCACTTATTCTGATCCGACTTATGGAATTCGGGTATTTCCTTTTGAAGTTAAAGATGGTTCTGTTTTTTCATTTGAACTTTATGTTGCTGATTTCTTAGAGTTTCTGCCATATAAATTCATTAAAAAGTAATTTTAGAATAATAAATCAGGAATCGGCAGAAGTTCATTCCTATCCTTTCGGATATTTTTCCTAATTTTGAAATATAAATTTTTACTTAATAACTTATTTAGAGAAACATAATGAAGAATCACTCCAAAATAGATTTCCAAACAAAATGCGTTCACTCCGGAATTGATGAATATGAATACGGATCTGTTGTACCTCCTATTTATCAAACATCAACATTTAAGTTTAAATCCGCTCAGCATGGGGCTTCGCTATTTGCCGGTGAAGAAAAAGGTTACATTTACACAAGAATGCTTAATCCGACAGTCGAGGCGATGGAAAATGCAATTGCTGAACTTGAA
>DATHSU010000068.1:0-15925 GCA_035463895.1 Ignavibacteriaceae bacterium
AAAAAAACGACTACCCGATTTTATTCACAGTCATTATGCAGATGCGGGGTATGTTTGCAGTGAATTAACTAAATTTTTCGGTATTCCTTTTCTTCATACATCTCACTCACTTGGTAAAGATAAAATTCAAAAACTTACAAATGATGGTGTGTCTTCTGAAATGATGGAGAAACGATATAAAATGTCGCAACGAATCTCAAGCGAAGAGAAAATATTTTATTTTTCTGATATGATTGTTACTAGTACAAAGCAGGAAATAGAAAATCACATTAAGCATTATGAAAATGCAAGTGAATCTAAATTTACCGTAATACCACCGGGGATAAATCTTGAAAAGTTTTACCCGTATAATGAATTAATAAATTGGGATGAACAAACATCAAAACTGATTAAGCATATCAACCAGGAGTATATGAAATTTTTTGTAACGATTAATAAACCTTTAATTTTATCCCTCTGTCGGCCGGATAGACGAAAGAACATTTCCGGATTAATTACTGCTTATGGTGAGGACAAAGAACTACAAAAAAAAGCTAATCTCGCAATCTATGCCGGGATAAGAGATGATATTCAGACAATGGAAGAAAATGAACGTGAAGTACTGACAGAAATTTTGTTGCTCATGGATAAATATAATCTTTATGGAAAAATGGCAATCCCTAAAAAACACGATACTGAAATTGAAGTGCCTGAACTCTATCGAATGGCAGCTGTTTCAGGAGGAGTTTTTGTCAACGCAGCGCTATCTGAAACATTCGGTCTAACATTGATTGAGGCCGCTGCATCAGGGGTTCCGGTAGTTACCACTCAGGATGGAGGGCCGAGAGATATCATTGAAAATTTAAAGAATGGAATTAAAGTTGATGTTTCTGATACTAAAAATATTTCCAAAGCATTAATTAAAATACTCGATGATAACAGCTTATGGAATCAATTTTCTGAAAGTGGAATAAAAAATGTAAAGAAATTCTATTCATGGAAAGCTCACACTGAAAAATATCTTAAAGAAGTTAAGAAAATTCTGAACTCACAATCTAAAGTTCAGGATACATTTGCTGAAACAGGAAGGAAATTACTTGATATGGAAAAACTTATTGTTTCTGATATTGATTATACTTTAATTGGTGATGATGATTCATTAAATGAATTTATTATTACTTTAAAGAATCTTCCATCCAAAATAGGATTTGGGGTTGCAACCGGAAGGGTTATTCAATCAGCGGTTAATGCTATTAAAGAAAACAATGTACCATTACCGGATATATTTATTACATCAGTTGGTTCTGAAATTTATTATAATTATAAGGGTGAATTGATTTACTCCGATGGGTGGGATGCACATATTTCGCATTTATGGAATCGGGATAAAATTGTTGAATTGCTTTCAAAATTTAATTTTCTGAAATATCAGGAACAAGCTAATCAGCGAAAATTTAAAATAAGTTATTATACAAATGATAATCAAAAAAATCTAAACAAGGTAAAAGAGCTTTTACTTAAGAATAAAATAAAATGCAACCTGATATTCAGTCACGGGCAATACCTGGATATTCTTCCTTATCGGGCATCAAAGGGTAAGGCGATACGCTATCTTGCATATAGATGGAATATTCCGTTTGAAAAAATCCTGGTAGCAGGTGATTCGGGTAATGATATTGAGATGCTTAAAGGGGATATGCTTGGAGTTGTGGTTGCGAACTACAGCAAGGAACTGGAGGCAATTAAAGGTGGACGACGTATTTATTTTTCAGATAAAAAATTTTCCGCCGGAATAAAGGACGGTATTGAATATTATAACTTCCTAAATGAAGAAAGGACTCATGATGCAGCTGAAATCAGTAATTGAACTAATAGATGAAAATAAGACTGACTTTTTTAGTTACCTTAACAAAGTTATAAATGCAAATGAAAAATTATGCGTTAAGGGAAATCATTTTAAATTTTATGAAACCTTCAAAAGGAATGATAAAACATCTGATCTCAAAGTAATACTGCACATCATAAAACATATTACTGAATCGGTTACACTTGGCAATGTTGTTTATATCGAGATAAGAGAAGTTATTGGAAGATCTGATCATTATCTTTTTAATGTTGAAGAATATTTGTATGAAAAAATCAGCTCTAAAGAATACCTGATCGCAAAAGAACGATATGTTAAACCTGAACTTGAGAATAATCAGCTGACTTTAAACTTTGAAACGTTTTATAGAAAATTTCCAAGTGTAAGTGATCACAAAAGCATTGGCAAAGGATTTGAATATCTAAACAGATATCTATCAAGCAAGATGTTTACAGAACCTGAAAATCTGCGTAAAGCTCTTTTTAATTTTTTGTTCGTTCATAAATATAAATCACAGCAGCTTATTCTGAATGATAGAATAACCAATCCCGGGGAATTGATTAAGCGTATTGATAAAGCTTTAACATTTCTTAAAAGTAAGAAGGAAACAGAACCTTATTCTAAAATTAAAAACACATTACAGGAAATAGGGTTTGAACCCGGTCTAGGAAATACCGCAGGATTGATGAGAGAAAATCTTGAAGAACTACGTGACCTTATGCAGGCACCGGATCATCAATTACTTAAAAGTTTTCTTTCAAAAATACCCATGATATTCAACATAGTTGCAGTATCTCCACATGGATATTTTGGTCAGCAGGGGGTTTTAGGCAAACCGGATACAGGCGGGCAGGTGGTTTATATTCTTGACCAGGTCAAAGCATTAGAAAAAGAATTAATTGATTCGATAAAACTTTCCGGAGTCAATGCGAATCCTAAAATTCTGATTCTCACAAGACTCATTCCCAATGCAGAAGGAACTACCTGCAATAAAAGACTTGAAAAAGTTTTTGATACAAAAAACACTTACATTTTAAGAGTTCCTTTCAGAGAAGGAAATAAAAAAGTAACAGACAACTGGATTTCCCGTTTCGAAATGTGGCCCTATCTGGAAGATTATGCTGAAGATTCATATCTCGAGCTACTTGCAGAATTTGGTGAAAAGCCGGATCTGGTTATAGGAAATTATTCAGACGGCAATATGGTTGCTACACTTCTTGCTAAAAAGTTTAAGGTAACTCAATGCAATATTGCGCATGCGCTTGAAAAATGTAAATATCTTTTCAGCGGGTTGTACTGGGATAAAATGGATAAAGATTATCACTTCTCAATACAATTTACTGCCGATCTAATTGCAATGAATGCTGCTAATTTTATCCTTACTTCTTCTTATCAGGAGATTGCGGGAACGGATGAGGGTATCGGACAGTATGAATCTTATCTGAACTTTTCAATGCCGGGACTTTATCGCGTAACCGGTGGAATAAATCTCTTTCATCCGAAATTTAACATCGTATCTCCCGGAGTTAATAAAAAAATATTTTTTCCCTATACAGATAAAGAAAACAGATTTAAAGAAATTCAGAAAGAACTTAATGCGCTGCTGTTCGAAAATATTGATGATGCGGAAACGATTGGCAAACTGGAGGATCCTAAAAAAACGCCAATCTTTACAATGGGAAGATTAGATAAGATAAAAAATATAACTGCACTTGTTAAATGGTTTGGTGAAAACCAGAAAATAAATGAGCAGGCAAATCTTATTGTTATCGCCGGTAAGATTAATGCTGATGATTCCACCGATATTGAAGAAAAAGATCAGATTAATGTTATGCACAACCTTATTGAAAAGCATAAACTCCACAACAAAATAAGATGGATTGGCAAACTGCTTCGAAAAGATAAATCAGGTGAAGTATACAGAGTTGTTGCTGATAAGAAAGGAATTTTTGTTCAGTGTGGTTTATTCGAAGGTTTCGGTTTAACTGTTATTGAATCAATGCGTTCCGGTTTACCTACATTTGCAACTCTTTATGGTGGACCTTTAGAAATTATTCAGGATAAAAAATCCGGTTTTCTTATTGATCCGATTGAGGAAAAAGACAGTCAGAAAATAATTCTGTCATTTCTTGAGCAGTGCAAAAAGGATCCCAAATACTGGGATGAAATTTCTAAGAATGGTATTGAGAGAGTCGATACCACATATAACTGGGAACTTCATGCAAATAAATTACTTTCACTCTCAAAGATTTATGGCTTCTGGAACTATACTTCAAATATCGAAATGAGTGAAATGAATGCTTACTTAGATGTACTATATCATACTCTCTACAAACCAAGAGCGAACCAGATAAGAGAGATTCACAACACACGATAACTTATTTCAAAGCATAAAAAAATCGTATCCTTATTAAATTTTAAGGATACGATTGTATTTATCACTCAATCATTAAATCAGCCAATCCGGAGATTACTATAGCAATTAGATTTAGATATTAGGCTGCTTCTTTTCCCTGATTAATCTTATTAATGAATAGAGTTTGAGTAGGATAAGCAAACTCAATTCCTTCTTTTTCAAATGCTTCATAGATAGATAGATTAATAGCCTGTTGTATATCCATATACTTATTATAATCTGCTCCCGTTATGAGATAAACAAATTCAAAATTAAGACTAAAATCGCCATAAGCTGCAAAATGTCCCCGGTCGAAATCAGCGTCATTTTGTTTCTCGATGATTTGTTTAACTATTTCCGGTATCATTTTTATCTTTTCTGAGGGTGTTTGATAAACAACTCCTAATTTAAAAACCACTCTTCTTCTTTCCATTTTCTTATAGTTGTGAACTCGTGAGTTAGTAAGATCGGTATTAGAAAAAACAAGCTGTTCACCGCCAAGTGCACGGATTCTTGTTGTCTTAATTCCAATATGTTCAACAACACCAAGTTTATCACCAACAATTATAAAATCACCTATTTCAAAAGGTCTGTCAAAAAATATTACAAAGTAACTGAATAAATCTCCCAGTACTGCCTGCGCAGCAAGTGCAACGGCAATACCACCGATCCCGAGTCCTGCAATAACAGCCGATATTCTAACTCCAAGATTATCCAGAAGGAAAACCAATGCGATTGACCAGATGAGCAGATTTAGTAAGCCTTTAATACCTTTTAATTGTCTTTCTCTTCTTTCATTATCTTCATACTTGGATAAGTAAGTTTTTAAGCTATAGTTAACAGCAGAAACAATTATTCTGACTACGAAGAATGTAATAACAACAGAAGTAATTATATTGAATACCGAAAAAAAATCTTTTGAAAGTGTTAGAGTATTAACAGCGATGTAAAATATTCCATAGAAGAGTAACGGCAGAATAGATTTTTCAACTGCTCTTATCAGCAGATCATCAATTGTAGTTGCAGTTTTTTCTGACCAGATTTTAAGTTTTCTGAGAATTATTTTTTCAAACAAGTAAATGATTGTTATACCGGAAATAAGAATTACTATTGCTATCATATAGTCATAATAGCTGTTTCCGAGAAATGTTTGATTCAGAAAGTCTTTAAAGTCCATAATTTCTCCTTATCAATGATATTCTTAATATAATAAGATTTTTTCGGAGAGATACAATTCATTTATGAGGTATATTTGATAATTATGATCTGCATTACAATTATAAATACAAACTGTTATGTTCATCATAAATTGATAATGGGAATATTTTTTAGCAGGAAATTTTTAATAATATAGTTAGTATCAGGAGGATAATAAATGATTAACTTAATAACTCAGCAAATCGCAGTAATAATTGCTTTAGTCTTATTGATTGGCTGTATCCCAAAGAAAGAGCAAACAGATAATTTTTCATTTTATCCCGAAAATCCTGGACCGGGCGATGAAATAACAGTAACGTACATTTCAGACAGTACAAGTCTGGCCAGTGCAGAAACTATTGAAATGGTTGTCCATTTATACAGTAATGGACTGGATTCAACATTCGGTATTGATATGCAAAAAGAGGGAAACGGCTGGAAAGCAAAATTTAAATCTTCAGATAAGCATTATGGTGCTCTGGTGAGATTTAAAGCTGATGAAAAAGTTGATAACAATAATAAAAACGGATACTTTATTAATTTCTATAAAGGTACTAATAAACTTATTCCCGGCTCATTAGCAGGTTCGGCAGTTGCCGTCAGTTCCTGGGGTGCTTTTTATGCCGGTCTTGAACGGAACCGTGAACGTGCTCTGGAATTATTTCAGGAGGAATTCAAAAATAATCCTGGATTGGAAAGAGAATTTATTTCTCCATATTTATTGAATCTTGTTACACTCTATCCGGAAAGGTCAGATAGTATCTATCAGTCTCTTGCAGAAAAAACAGAGAAACATTCTGACCTTAACGAAAAAGAAATAAACCTACTCATAACATTTTACGGAATGACAAAATTTTATGATCAGGATAAAGTTGATAGTTATCTGAACATGATGAAGGAAAAATTTCCAACTGGCGAGTACTTGCAAAATGATTTTATGAATAAATTGAGAACTGAATCAGATCCGGAAAAAAGAGCAAAGATGGCTGATGAATTTACAACAAAATTTCCTGAAAATAACTTTAAAACCTTGCCGTTTGATCTGGCCGTAAATGGATTCAGGGATGCAAAAGATTTTAGTGGAGTTTATGAATACCTTAAAGCCAATGTTCAGAAAGTCGGTCCCATGCGTTTCTATTATCTGGTTTCTAAAATGCTTGAGGAGAAAAGTGATTTTGAGACAGCTTTAAAAGTTGCCGATTTAGGAATAGAGCAAAACAGAAAATACTTGAATGATAAAAGTCAGGTAAGAGAAAAATATGAAACTGAGCATGATGCTGAAGATATGAAGAAAGCCGCATTAGCTTATTCGCTTTTTGCAAAAGGTAAAGTTATGCGTGAAATGAAAAACTTTGTTGAAGCATTAAATAGCTTTGAGGAAATGGTAGAAATTTCTAACCGTAAAATTTCTGAAATGAATGAAGCTTATGCGACCTCGTTAATTGAAAATGAAAAGTATGAAGAGGCAATGAAAGAGATTGAAGACTTTTTAAGAGCAGGGAAACATACACCTCCAATGAAAGAAATGCTTAAGACAGCTTACGTGAATACTAAAGGAAGTGAGGAAGGATTCAGCGAATACATTTCTGAATTCGAATCGCTTGCTAAAGATATTCTCATAGAAAAGCTGAAGGAGGAAATGATCTCAAGACCGGCACCGCAATTCTCCTTGACAGATTTAAATGGAAATACAGTCTCACTTTCTGATTTCAAAGGGAAGACAGTAATGATAGATTTCTGGGCAACATGGTGCGGACCTTGTATTACATCTTTTCCGGGACTTCAACAGACAGTTAATAAATATGCTGATGATAAGGATGTAAAATTTCTTTTTATCAATTCCTGGGAAAGAGTTGAAAATAAAAAACAGAATGCCGCTGATTTTATGAAAAAGAATAACTACACTTTTCACGTATTGATGGATGAGGATAACAAGGTTATAACAGATTTTAAAGTTTCCGGAATTCCCACAAAGTTTATCATTGACAAAGATCAGAATATCAGATTTATAAGTATCGGTTATGAAGGAACACCGGAAGGATTAGTTGAAGAGATTTCTGCAATGATTGAAATGGTTCGTTAAATTAACAGGTTAAGGACAGAGCTAAGCGAATTCACGTTGATTTAAGAACATGGATTAAAGATTTTTGATTTAGGAAGTTTAATGCTCTGAACTAAAATTGTTCTGAAAAAATTCTAATTCAAAACATTATTCAAAATCTAAGGATTATGGATTAAGAACTTTACCTATGATTCAATCATAACAGGTTATCTATATCCTGCGCCTGAAACCTTCACCCAGCACTTCGTGTACATTATTCACAGTTACAAAAGCAGTAGGGTCAATCGTTTTGATTATATGTGTAAGTTTTGAAAGTTCTTTTAATGTTACTACAGTAAGTAAAACTTCGCGGTCAACATTTCTGTAAATACCTCGTGCTTTAAGTGCTGTAGCACCACGGCTCATTTCATCCATAATGGCTTTTGCAATTTCATCATTCTTATCAGAAATAATTACAGCCGAACGTGCATAGTCAAAACCATCTATTATTACATCAACCAGTCTGCTGGAAACAAACAAAAGAAACAGAGCATAAAAAGTTAAAGTAACTGCGGATCTTTGTTCAGCCAGATCTTTAAGTTCTATTATTAACCCGGCAAGGCAGATAACGAAGAAATCAATCATCATTATTGCCATTCCCGGCTTAACTCCGAATCTTTTATGCATAATTGCCGCAACAATATCTGATCCGGCAGTTGTTCCTCTGAATTTAAATATCAATCCTAATCCAATACCAAGCAATGCAGCACCAATTAGAATAAGAAAAAGAAAATCATTTTCCCTGAGGTTAGTTACGGTAGGTGAATTTTGTAATTGAATAAAATTTAAACCAGGTATGTCTCCCCGGAAAAAATCGATAAAGAATGAATTAAGTGTGAATCCATAAAAAGTTCTTATACCAAACTCTTTACCGAGTTCCTTTAAACCCCAAATGTAGAGAGGAATGTTGAATACCCAGATCATCAATCCGACAGGTATAGTACCGCCGGAAAGATAATGAGTTGCCATTGATAAACCGCTTACACCGCCGGGCACCACCTTTGCTTCAACCAGAAATACACCAATGCCAATTGCCATTATCGCTGCACCGATAGCGATTATAATAAATTCCAATATGGCTGTATTTTTTGTGATAAATTCTTTCATTGATAGTCCTTAATAATAATAAAATTGAACCTGGTAAAATTACGGACAAAACATCGTACCATAAAAAGCGTGTGACCTTAAACATTTTGAATTTTGTTTTAGGAATATTCTTATTCTTAGTAGTTTTGATTTGCTTATTTGATCATATAGCTATGAAACCAGCATAAAAATGTATTAATGAAACTTAAGGACAAATTAGAATATCACTACAGGTCGTTTGATAGAAGTAAAATCGAACCGGACCCGCTTCAGTTCCTGCATATGTTCAGTGATCCGAAAGATATTGAAGCAATCGGATTCCTATCTTCCGTTTTTGCATATGGAAATGTTGCCCAGATAATAAACACATTGAACAAAGTTGTGCGCATAACAGGCAATTTGCCCTATCAGTTTCTTTTACACTTCAATATTAAAAAAGACTTTAAAAGATTTGATAATCTTAAGCACAGGTTTTATTCGACAACGGACATTATCCGGCTTTTTGAATTATTAAACGAAGTGTATCTGAATTTTTCTTCGCTGAATAATTTATTCTTATTTTCATTTAATAATGATGAAATAAATGTTAAAAACGGAATTACCGGTTTTTCTAACTTCTTCATTGAATCATACAGAGCAAAATTTGGTAAACCTTCCCGCGGAATTACTTTTATGTTTCCAATTCCTGAAAAGGGAAGTGCGTGCAAACGTATGAATCTTTTTTTACGTTGGATGGTACGAAAAGATGAATTGGATTTTGGTATTTGGAATGGTATCCTTACCAGCCAGTTAATTATCCCGGTTGATACACACATAGCTAGTATATGCAAACGGCTTCGGTTAACAAAAAGAAATAATGTCTCCTGGCAAATGGCTGAGGAAATAACAAATAATTTAAAGAAGTATGATCTTTCGGACCCTGTAAAATACGATTTTGCACTGTGTCATATTGGAATGAGAAAATTAAAATTATAATTTTAGTAAGACATTTTCTGACATAATTTATATTACTTAGAAATAAATAATTTAGTTATTAATATTTATCCGAGCTAGTCTATGCATCAAGTCAGCTATGACAAATTCCCTTTACGATACCTGATTTATTTTTTGATAATCGCTTTAATAATTTCGATTGCCGGATACCTTTTTTATCTTCAAAGAAAAAATGAACTCGAAGAAAACTTATCAAGGCATATTCTGGCAATTAAGGAAATTAAACTTGAGCAGATAGAGAGAGAACAGCTTCAAAGAAAAAATGTTCTTGAATCTTTTCTTAACCTGCCCGAGGTGAATCAGAATTTGGTTAATCTCTTATCATCAAGTAATACTTTAAAATATAAAAAAAGTATTGCTATATGGACGGATGACCTAATAGATAATCTTAGATTTTCAAGTATCAACATTTTTAATCAAAAAGCCGAACTTTTATTCAGCACAGATAGTGCTTACAATATCAGGCAGAATTTCTTACAACAGGAACTTTCAATAATTCTGGAAAAAGATTCAACATCAACATCAAATATGTATGTTAGTGATAACCGTTATTTGATGCAGGCATTAGCCTCTCCAATCAGGCATAAAGATGAGGTAAAAGGCTATATATGGGCAGAATTTTCGTTTTTTGAATTCCTGCATCCAATATTGTTTTATACTAGACAGGAACCCGGCGATGTTGAATTTATTCTTTTTAAGGTTGACAGCGATATTGCTTTTTTGTTAAAAGATTTTCCTAACGATATCAAATCCTCTTTATTAACTCTGCCATTAAAGGTTGATGATAAAGAAATATTACGTTCAGTATTAGGTGAAAAGGATTTAGTCAAAGGGCTGAATTTCAGAGGAAAAAAAAAACTTTGTATCAGTGAAAACAATTGCTGGTACTGATTGGACACTCATAACAAAAATTGATGAACAGAAAATTGTAAGCTCACTAAAAAACACTGCATATGTAATTATTACAATCACATTTTTATTGATCATTCTTTCAGCAAGCATAACTTATGCAATATGGAAACGAAGCCGCCTGCATTTTCTTTCAAAAACTTTCAAACTTCAGAAAGAGAAAGATGCATTAAGTCAGCGTTACACTTCTCTTACAAAGTATGCTAATGATATGATATTAAGTGTGGATAAGAATGGTAAAATACTTGAAGCTAATCAGAAAACGTTGGATATTTATGGATATACAAGAGAAGAGTTATTATCAATGAATTTACTGGATTTCAGTGTTGACGCATCTAATGATTCAAAGCTTATTTTTTCATCAATTAATACGGATGAAGGAATTTTATTTGAAACAAATCATAAAAGAAAAGATGGTTCTGTAGTTCCTGTTGAGATCAGCAGTAAGTTAATACGTCAGGGTGATGAAGAAATCCTGCTTTCAATTATCAGAGATAATACTGAGCGTAGGAAACTTCAAACCGAACTTATTTATGCAAAAGATCGTGCTGAACAAAATGATAGGCTAAAAACTATAATTCTTGCTAATATGAGTCATGAACTTAATACTCCGATGAGTGGAATTATCGGCTTTTCTGAAATACTTATGCTTGAGCTTGAAAATTCAAATCATAATGAATTAGCTAAAATGATCCATAAAAGCAGCACACGATTAAATGACACTCTTACTTCAATTCTAGATCTGTCAAAACTGGAAACTGAAAGATTTAACCTGAAATTTGATAATATCAATCTGACTCCTATTTTGAAAGAAACCGTTGAAACTTTTATGAAACCAGCACAGGAAAAAAATATTAATCTTAAAACTGTTATTAGTAAAGAAGAAATTATTGTTAAAGCAGATGCTAATATTGTGATGAAAATATTAAAAAATATTTTAGGAAATGCACTAAAATACATTCAGGATGGTTGGATAATTGTAAATGCTGATTCTAAAAATGGCAAAGCAATCATCAGAGTTGAAGATACCGGTATTGGGATTCCGCAAGGAGACCTTGAAAAAATATTTGAACCCTTCCGGCAGGTCAGTGAAGGTTCAACCCGCATCTATGAAGGAGCTGGTCTTGGTTTAACCATAACTAAAAAATTAGTCGAGTTATTGAATGGGGAAATAAATATAGAAAGCCGGCAAAGTGAAGGAACTACAGTAAGTATACTTTTGCCGCTTGCCTGATAGGCACTATTTTTCTTTTTATTCAGCAATTATTGTTCAAAATTGAGAATTATTATTAATATGTTAGCCTGTTTTTAATTGCCGGGTTACCTAAACCTTTTTATATTTACCTACCTTTTATTACGCTGATTACTTTACTATGCCTCTATCACTTACTGAACAGAAAAAAATTTTACAGAATACAAATTCACTGGATTTAACTCCGGTTAAAATGCATCCTGAAGAAATTGATGAACAGAATTTTGTAACTGTTTTAACCCCTAAATTCAAAAATAAATTTGCTGTTATGTATGTTCTACCTAAAATGAAAAATAAATATTTTAAAATAAAATTAGATAAACTCGGTTCGTTTGTATGGCTCAATCTTAATGGGAAAAATAAGGTGCGTGAAATAATAAACAAAAGTGTAGCAGAATTTGGGGATGAAATACATCCTGCTGATGAAAGAATAAATAAATTTTTATTAGAGCTTTTTAACAATAAATTAATTTCATTTAACGAAGTAAACCGATAGGAGTAAATTATGGGAAATGTTTTAGGTCATCTTAAACCTGAATTAGTTTGGAATCACTTTGAGGAGATTTGTAAATACCCCAGACCTTCAAAAAAAGAAGAAAAAATTGCAGCGCATATAGTCTCTATTGGGAAAAAATTAGGACTGGAGACAATTCAGGATAAATTTGGAAGTATTTTAATCCGGAAACCTGCAACACCGGGATTTGAAAACCGCAAAACTGTTGTTCTTCAATCGCATATAGATATGGTTTGCGAAAAGAACAGGGGAGTTGAACACGATTTTGATAATGATCCGATTCAGCCTTATATAGACGGTGAATGGGTTAAAGCTAAAGGTACAACACTTGGTGCCGATAATGGAATTGGCGTTGCAGCCGCTTTAGCTGTTCTTGAATCAAATGAACTTAAGCACGGACCGATTGAAGCCTTGTTCACTCTTGATGAGGAAACAGGATTGACTGGCGCAAACAGCCTTAAGAAAAACTGGATGAAAGCCGATATCCTTATAAATATGGATTCTGAAGAGGAGGGTTCACTTTACATTGGATGTTCCGGAGGTTTAAATACACGGGCAACTTTTAAAGTTAAGCCTGAAAAAGCACCAAAGAGCTATTCGGCTTTTGAAGTGAAAGTTATAGGATTAAAAGGCGGTCATTCAGGACTTGAAATTCAAGTAGGCAGAGGCAATGCTGTAAAAATTTTAGTTCGTCTGCTTTACAGTTACGGAAAGGAGAATAATTATCATTTGGCTAGTATAGAAGGTGGTAATAAACACAACGCAATTCCTCGCGAGTCATTTGCAAAAGTATTGGTTCCCAAAAAAGATGAAAAAGTATTTAAGAAATTTGTCAAGAAATTTAATGAAACAGTTAAAGCGGAGTTTGAAACACTTGAACCGGATTTGAAAGTCTCAATTGAAAAAATTAAAGGTGTTGATAAAGTTTTTAATTCCAAACTTCAGAAAAACCTTATCAATGCTTTATATGCCGTACCTCATGGTGTAATAAAAATGTCGCCGGACATACCCGATCTTGTTGAAACTTCTACCAATCTTGCAGTAGTTACAACCGAAGGAAAGCACGTAAACATTGTTACTACACAAAGAAGCTCGGTTGCTTCGGAAATTAGTGACATACGTAATATGGTATCAGCTGTTTTTGAATTGGCTGGCGCAGAGCTTTTTTACAATGACGGATATCCCGGATGGAAGCCGGATGTTAATTCTGAAATTCTCAATGTTTTCAAAAAAGCGTTTACAGACCTCTATGAAAAAGAACCCGAGGTGAAAGCTATCCACGCAGGTCTTGAATGCGGCATCATTAAAGAAAAATATCCTGATATGGATATGATTTCTTTCGGTCCTACTATGTTTGGTGTTCATTCACCTGATGAACGGCTGAAGATAGATACCATTCCTAAATTCTGGGAACAACTGGTTAAAGTTCTTGAAAATATACCAGTCAAGTAATTGATTATTGTTTAAATCTCCCGCGCTAAAATAGATTGAGTAATTGCTTAATCTTATTACGCGGGTTTTTTTTGAATGAAAAATCTTTCATTAAAAGATTTTATCCTTTATTTTCAGTACCGTAAATAGAAGTTCTTTTATTTATTCAATAAACGGAAGAATTATGGATACAACAATCAACCAAAAACCCGAACCTACTCCGTTTTATAGATGGATGGTGCTGATATTTGTAAGTCTTGCAATGTTCGGCAATTATTACATTTATGATAGTATCGCCCCGGTTTTCGATCTACTCTCATCTCAACTAAATTACTCGGATCAGCAACTAGGTTTGCTATACACGGTTTACAGTATCGCTGCAATAATAGTTTTACTGATAGGCGGATTTATTATTGATAAATTCGGAACAAAAAAATCTATTTTAGCATTTGCGCTTATTTGTCTGATAGCTGCGGTTATTACAGCCGCATCACCTGAATTTTATGTAATGATGATTGGTAGATTTGTGCTTGGTATCGGTGCAGAGCCGCTGATTGTTGCTGTTACCACCGCTTTGGCAAAATGGTTTAAAGGAAAACTTTTAAGCCTTGCTTTCGGATTGAATCTTACAATTGCCCGTCTCGGTTCGTGGTCAGCAGATCTCTCTCCCGGGTGGGCGCGGCCCTTTTATGAAAACTGGCAGGATCCGCTCTGGCTGGCAACTTCTATTGCAGGCGTTTCTGTAGCTGGAGCTTTACTTTACTGGGGAATGGAAAATTCTGCCGAGAAAAAGTTCAGTCTTGAAAAAGCGGAAACTGAAAAATTTGAGCTCAAGGGACTCTACTCGTTCAGTAAATCTTACTGGTATATAGTTGCACTTTGTGTTGTATTCTATTCTACCGTTTTTCCATTCCGTGCATTTGCCATTTATTATTTTCAACAGGCTCACGGTTTAGAAAGAGATGCTGCAGGTATTCTTAACAGTTTACTTCCTTTAGCAGCTATGATTGCAACACCATTATTTGGTCTTTGGGTAGATAAAGTTGGCAGAAGATCTCTTTTCATGATCGTGGGTACTCTTATTTTATTTCCATTATTTCTTGTTGTTACCTATTTACCTCCCGGTCCATTAATAGATGTGACAATTCCATTGATTGGAACAGGCAGTATACCTTTAACTTTATTAATTGTAATGGTGTTGCTTGGAATTTCTTTTTCAATGATACCGGCTGTTATGTGGCCTTCAGTTGCATATATAGTTGAACAAAAGCGTTTGGGATCGGGCTATTCGCTAATGACATTGTGTCAGCAAGTCGGAATGGCAGCTATTCCGTGGCTTATTGGATTTTCAAACGATTTATTCAGTGCAGGTCCCGAAAACCCTGAAGGATATGCTCCGGGTATGTGGATATTTACAGCACTTGCCTCGCTTGGGTTATTCTTTTCATTTATGTTATGGAAAACTGAAACCGGTCCGGATGCGCACGGTCTGGAAACAATTACAACCAAAACAGGTACTGGCGATAAAAAATAATTTGATTTTAAGAATGTTCAATTAAATGATGATTTATGAACCGATCCCATTTCAGTCTCTATTTTATTTGTTCATTATTCTGTAATTTGTTTTCAGGATAAATAACAAAATGTTATGCTTAAATTTTCCTTCAAAATATTTTTGGTGATTTTTACCATATATACATCTACAACTGTTAACGCACAGTCAATTGGATTCGGATGTTTTGGCTTTGTAAGCGGATTTGGTGGTTATTCATATCAAACTTTCCAGCCCGGTTACCTTAAATATTATGGTAATGAATTACGCACACCAATTGGTCTTAATACAGATCCTTACTTTGAAGAATTTAACCAGGCAAAAGGATTCAGAGTTGGGCTGAATTTCTTCCGTGCAAATTTCAGTGGCTTTTTTCTTTCAACCAAAGGATACTATCAGGTATTAACTGAAAAGAAAAACATTAATATTTCTGGTAACTATCCCGACGTAGAATACGAACTTGACCTTAAATCCTGGGGATTCGGAGTTGATGTTGGTATTCCTATTACAACTTATTTAAGCTGGAAGATTTTAGATGGTGAACTGATGTTTAATTCTGCAGGCTTTAAACGTACAATAAATCAAATTGCAAGTACTACTGTTAAAAAGTACAATAACGATTCACCGGATATCGGATACTCTGTTGGGCCCG